>CAYZHS010000077.1:0-8286 GCA_964478295.1 uncultured Proteiniphilum sp.
GGGTTTTATACCTACTTTTACAACTATATTATTGATGAGTTGACTGAACAAAAAAAATATTATTATATGCGTTTCTCAGTGAAGATTTTATTTTTTCTAATTTCTATGTTTGTTTCTCACCAAGCTTTTTCTCAAAACAATGTAATAGATGAAATTGTGTGGGTTGTTGGAGACGAGGCTATTCTTAAATCTGAAGTAGAAGAGTACAGGAAAGAGCTTCTTATGCAGAATCAGCGAATTGAAGGAGATCCTTATTGTTTTATTCCAGAACAGCTGGCTATACAAAAACTGTTTCTTGATCAGGCTAAACTCGACAGTATAGAAGTATCTGATGCCAACGTTAATAGAGAGCTTGAATATATTGTAAACAACTATATAACCTCAATTGGGTCAGTAGAACGTTTGGAAGAGTATTTTGGCAAGAACCTAGCTTCAATAAGGGAAGATTTAAGAACCCAGATTAGAGAACAGCAAATTATACAGGGTGTGCAGCAAAAGCATTTTGGTAATATTCAGTTATCACCTTCAGAAATTAGACAATATTACAACAGTTTGCCGCAAGATAGTTTACCATTCATACAAACTACACTTGAAGTTCAGATTATAACGGTAGAACCTGTTATTCCTTTAGAGGAGATAGATAAGGTGAAGTCGCAACTAAGAAGTTATACCGAACAAATTACCAGTGGGCAAACTGAGTTTTCTACATTGGCATTGCTATATTCTGAAGATCCATCGGCAATAAAAGGTGGTGAACTTGGGTTTATGCCTCGTTCGGGATTTGTTCCTGAATTTGCAAATGTTGCTTTCGCATTGAATGATCCATCTAAAGTGTCTAATGTTGTTGAATCGGAGTATGGTTTTCATATTATTCAGTTGATTGAGCGACGTGGTGAAATGGCCAACTTTCGTCATATATTGATGAAGCCAAAGGTGCCTAAAGAGTCGCTGGATACTGCAATTGTTAGATTGGATTCTATTCGTAGCGGAATAGTTGATGGTAAGATTACATTCGACGATGCTGCTACTTATTTATCAGCAGACAAAGATACCCGTAACAATAAAGGTATTATGGTGAATAGCATTGACAGAAGTCCTAATAGAGGTACACCTCGTTTTGCACTCAATGAGCTTAACCAGGATATTGCAAAAATTGCCGGTGAAATGAAAGCCGGTGAAATGTCTAAGCCTTTTTTAATGCTCAATGATAAAGGCAGGCAGGTTGCAGCTATGGTAAAGATTACTAATAGAAATGAAGGGCATAAAGCAAATATAAATAACGACTACCAGGTTATAAAGCAGATGGCAGAGAATGCCCGTCAGCAAGGCCTAGTAGATAAATGGCTTAAGGAAAAGATTGAAAGAACATATGTTCGAATAGATCCTGAATGGCGTAATTGTGAGTTTAAATATGATGGATGGTTAAGATAAATATCTTAGCCAAGGCATATGAAGAAATTTCTTTTACATTTAATACGTGAAAGCACCCTTATAGTAAGTGTGCTTTTTGTCTTATTCTCAACTTTAAAGGCTGAGCCAAAACCTCTGTTTGCAGTTCAACAACCTCCGGCACAAGATCAGGCAGCAAGAGTTGTGGAATTGAAGCAAGCTGATCTTTGGAGTAAAAGAGAAGGCTTTGATGCAGAGATACTCACAGGCAATGTGATTTTCTATCATGAAGGTGCATATATGTATTGTGATAGTGCTTATCTATATCAGCAAACTAATTCATTTGAGGCTTTCAGTAATGTAACCATGGAGCAGGGTGATACTATTTTTGTATATGGTGATTATCTGTTCTATGACGGTAATACTCGTTTAGCTCGTCTGCGTGATAATATAAGAATGGAGGATAAGACTGCTACTCTTTTTACTGATAGTCTCGATTATGACCGGGTTGCCAATCTAGGTTATTATTTTGACGGGGGGATGCTGGTGGACGAAGAAAATGAGCTAACCTCTTACTGGGGTCAGTATGCGCCAGATACTAAGGAGGCCCTTTTTAGTGACAGTGTGAAGTTGGTAAACGAGGATTATACCATATATGCAGATACTCTGAAATATAATACAGAAACTAAAATTGCAGATATATTGGGCCCATCCAGAATTGTTTCAGATAGTGGTTATATTTATACTAATCGCGGATGGTATAATACTGTAACTGAGGATTCGCGACTGCTCGACAGATCTCAGGTGTATAGCAATGATGGCAATAAAATTCTTATAGGAGATACTATTTTTTACAACCGCCTTTCAGGTGAAGGTGAAGTGTTTGGGAATATGTTTCTTGAAGATAAAGAAAGAAAAGCTATATTGAGAGGTAATTACGGATTTTATAATGAACTTACTGAGTATGGACTAGCTACTGATTCGGCCTTTGTAGTTGATTATTCGCAACAGGATAGTCTGTTCTTACATGGTGATACATTGATAATGGCAACTGATTCGATTTTCAGAGATATTAAAGCGTTTCACGACGTTAGATTCTGGAGGTCCGATATTCAAGGTATTACAGACTCTCTTCATTACTCCTCGCGCGACTCAATAATCTATATGCTTGGAAATCCTGTAATATGGAATGAGAGTAATCAGATATTAGGTTACGAGATTGATGTTTATCTTAATGATTCAACAGTTGAAAAGGTGCATATAAAAGATTATGCACTGGCAATACAGAACAGATCTATTCAAGATCAGTATAATCAGCTTAGTGGGAGAGAGATGACTGCGTTCTTTAATAATGGGGAACTTTATAATGTATTAGTAGAGGGGAATGCAATGTCGCTCTATTATTTAGTAGAGGACGACGGCACGGTTATTGGACTTAATAAAACTGAGAGTCCTTATTTATCAATGGATATTAAAGAGGAGAAGTTGCAAAAACTGAAGTTATGGCCAGCAACTACCGCAGTTACAACTCCACTGCCTCAGTTGTTGCCAGAACAAAAACGACTTGAGGGTTTTGTCTGGCTTGATTATCTTCGTCCATTGAATTCTGCAGACATTTTCAGACGCAACATAAGAGAATCTGGAGACACCGATGAGCAACCTCAAAGACGTTTTGAACGAGAGGATCTTACTCTCTAATGAACAAAATTAATAAGCTATGGCAAGATTTTTTTTCTATAACAACAAGAAGCCTCGAAAATTCAACTATAAACCAATTCTTTTTGATCCGGATGAGGAGGCAAGAAAAGAGAAGCTACAGAGTAGAATAAACGCTGTAAAAAGAGAAATGGGTGTTTTGCCCACAGAGGAAGTAAAAGAGAAAAAGGATTTTAAAACGGAGTTTGTTTCACAGACAAAGTATTTAAAAAAACGCCAGGAAAGAGTAGAAAGCGGAAGAAATACATTAGTGTCAAATAATGGTTTACTTATTATAATTGTATTAATCTTAATTGCTGTTTTCATTTTCTGGCTCTTACGTTAATTTTTTTATTATGTCAGATATTATTCATTTACTACCTGATTCTATTGCCAATCAAATAGCAGCCGGAGAAGTAATTCAACGTCCTGCTTCTGTTGTGAAAGAACTTGTTGAGAATTCAATAGATGCAGGTGCTGAACATATTCAGATATCCATAAGAGGAGCTGGTCGTAGTTTAATTCAGGTTACAGATGACGGTAAAGGTATGTCGCCAACTGATGCAAGAATGGCATTTGAGAGGCATGCAACATCAAAAATAAGAAGTTCAGAAGATTTATTTGCGCTTAGAACTATGGGGTTCAGAGGAGAGGCTTTACCATCTATTGCTGCAATATCGCAGTTGGAGGTTAAGAGTAGGCAAAAAGATGATGAACTTGGTACATTGTTAGTAATTTCAGGCTCTAAATTAGAGAAACAGGAGGTTATAGCATGTGGAACAGGCACCTCAATTTCAGTTAAAAATATTTTCTTTAATGTACCTGCAAGAAGGAAGTTCCTGAAATCAAACGAAACAGAAAGGCGTAATATTTTCACAGAGCTTGAACGAATTGCGTTAGTGAATCCTGATATTGAATTTGTAGTAATAGAGAATGATATTGAAACTCTTCGTCTGCCTAAATCGGGATTGAAGCAGCGTATTGCACTGCTTGAAGGTAAAAATATAATACAACAATTAATAGAGATTGAAGAAGAGACTACACTTGGTAAAATATACGGTTATGTTTCACGTCCCGAATATGCCAAGAAGACAAAATCAAATCAGTTTTTCTTTGTCAATAACCGATATATTCGTCACCCTTATTTCCATAAAGCAGTTACTACAGCTTTTGAGCAGTTGATATCTCCAAAGGAGAAACCTAGCTACTTTATCTATTTTGAGGTAGATCCCGAAACTTTGGATGTGAATATTCATCCAACTAAAACGGAAGTTAAGTTTGAGAATGAGCAAGCTCTGTGGCAAATATTGATGGTAACTGTTAAAGAGTCGCTTGGAAAATTTAATGCAGTTCCTTCAATTGATTTTGATAGAGAGGATGCTCCTGAGATTCCTTTATATGATCCAACTGGAAATGTAACAATGCCAAAAGTGAACTTAAATCCTTCATATAACCCTTTTAACAACCCAACAGCTGAGTATCGCAGACCCTCAGCGCCTAAGTTTGAATGGGATAAACTTTATAGCGGATTTAAAAGCGAAGGTGAGAGTGAAGCATCAGTTGAATTTGTTTCAGAAGTTGAGCCTTCTTCTCCATCACTATTTAAATCTGAACATGGCAACTTAGATTCGGACCTTATTCCAGAGCATTATCAGTTTAAGCAAAAATATATTCTTACATCTGTGAAATCGGGATTAATGATTATAGATCAGCATAGGGCGCATGTGAGAATTCTGTTTGATAAATATCTCGAACAAATTAAAAAGAAGAAAGGTGTATCACAGAGGGTTCTTTTTCCAGAGGTTGTAGAGCTCTCTATATCTGAAGCTGCTGCTTTGCCTGCAATAATGGATGATGTTGAAGCACTTGGTTTTGAATTGAGTGATTTAGGCAACAACTGTTTTGCCATTCAGGGTGTGCCTAGTGAGATAGATGGTGTAAATCCGAGTGAATTAATTCATTCTATTATTTGGAAAAGTATTGAGACCGGAAGTGATGTGAAATCTGAAATACAAGAGTCAATTGCATTATCGCTTGCTTATTCAACTGCTATTCCTTATGGGAGAACATTAACAGCGGAGGAGATGTTGATTATTGTAAGTGAATTGTTTGCAACTGCTTCTCCATCTTTTACGCCTGAAGGTCAAAAAGTAATAAGTCTGTTTGATGACAATGAAATAGAGAAGAAGATGAATTAGAGTTAAAGTGTTGCTAATTAGACTATTTTTTATATATAAGTTATAATCTTATGAAATACACATTTTGCGGTAAAAGCGGTTTACAACTGCCAAGTATATCTTTAGGCTTGTGGCATAATTTTGGATTTGTTGATAATTTTGATAAATCGCGGGAAATGATAAAATATGCTTTTGGTAAAGGTATTTCACATTTCGACTTAGCCAATAATTACGGCCCGCCTCCAGGTTCTGCCGAAATTAATTTTGGCAAAATATTAAAGGAGGAACTATCTTCTCACCGCGATGAAATGATTATTTCATCTAAAGCCGGGCACCTTATGTGGGATGGTCCTTATGGCGATGGCTCTTCAAGAAAATCGATAATAGCAAGTATTAATCAGAGTTTGAAGAGAACCGGTCTCGATTATTTTGATATATTCTATACGCATCGTTACGATTCGGATACACCGGTTGAGGAGACAATGCAGGCACTGGTTGACATTGTGCGTCAAGGTAAAGCGTTGTATATTGGTATTTCAAAATATCCACCTGAAGAGGCTTTAATTGCTATGAAATATCTTAGAGAAAGAGATGTGCCTTGTCTTGTTTTTCAAGATAAATATAGTATGTTTAACCGTGAGCCTGAAGAGGAGATTTTAGACATTGTTCATGAAAATGGGTCTGGTTTTATTGCATTCTCACCTTTGGCGCAAGGGGTACTTACAGATAAATATCTTGAAGGTATTCCAGCAGAGTCACGTGCAGCCAATCCAAATGGTTTTTTGAGGGAGCAGCAAGTTACTCAAGAATTAGTAGAAAAGGTTAGAGCGTTGAATGTAATTGCAGAAGATCGTGGACAGACAATGGCGCAGATGGCATTGGCATGGGCTTTGAGATTGCCGGTTGTAACGTCCCTTATCGTGGGGGCAAGAAATGTATCTCAACTTGAAAATAACCTGAAAGCATTAGATAACTTGTCATTTACTGGCGAAGAGTTGAATATGATTGATTTGATACTCGATGGTGCAACATTATGAGAAAACATATATTTCCGCTTATTCTGATATTCTACATATTACTATCATGCGAGGATAATATTCCTCGTAATAATATACCAAATGCTCCTGTTAGTTTTACTATAATGCTGGATAGTCGTGATAATATTTTAAATAACTGGCTTGCTTTTAAGATTTTTACCGAAAAGGATAGACGATTAGATAGTGATAGGTTTGGATTTGGAGGGTTGTTGGTAGTTACAGATAATGCCGGGAAAGCTATTTATGCTTATGATTTAAGTTGTCCTTACGAAGGGAAAAAGAATATTCTTATTACTCCCAGGGGTGATGGAAAAGCAGAGTGTAACGAGTGTGGATCAGTATTTGTAACTATATATGGAACTACTATTCCGGGAAGAGGGATGGTTGGACTTGGTAGTGCGGAGTATGGACCGGCCGCAAAAGAGAAAATGTCGTTAAAACCTTATAGCGTATTGCCACTTCAGTATGGCGAGTTTAGAATATTTAACTAGCGTGTAACTGAACAATAGAGCGTGTTTTGTGTTTATCTTACTTCTAAAAATATTAACAAGGTATTTTCTTTAAGATTTTCTATCTTACCTATAAAATTAAACTGATGAGAAAAGTCTACATTTTTTCTTTTTTACTAATTATTGGTCTTTTATTATCACAATTATTACCCCACTTTTTTGGGAATAGTTACTCAACATTTAAAGAGTTCTCAGATGCACTCTTATATATATCATTAGCATTTATAATGATAAACGTAGGTCGTGAGTTCGAAATTAATAAAAAACAGTGGCGAAGCTATACTGTTGATTATGGGGTAGCAATGGGTGCAGCCGCCTTTCCCTGGATATTAGTTGCATTATATTATCTGTTTGCTGTTGCACCTCCCGAAATGCGTATATGGGAAAATGGAGATGCCTGGAAAGAAATATTCTTGTTAAGTCGTTACGCCGCACCTACTTCAGCTGGAATACTTTTTACAATGCTTGCAGCTGCAGGACTCAGATATACCTGGGTTTATAAAAAAGTGCAGGTACTTGCTATTTTTGATGACTTAGATACAATTATTTTGATGATACCAATTCAGATACTTATGATTGGTATGCGCTGGCAAATGTTTGTAATTATAATTGTTGCAATATTACTATTATGGATTGGCTGGAAGAAAATGAACTCCTTTTCACTTCGTCAAGATTGGAAGTCGATCCTTTTCTACTCTTTCATATTATTTGTATTGATAGAGGTGTTGTATAGGTTAACAACACATTTTTATGGAAGCGAGGGAGGTATTCATGTTGAGATTCTACTTCCTGCATTTATACTAGGAATTATAATGAAGAGTGATCACTCAGTTGTTCCTGATCGTCAGGAAGTGCGGGTGTCGAATTCAATATCCTATATATTTATGCTTTTGGTTGGTATAAGTATGCCACTTTTTATAGGTGTTGATTATAATGCTTTGGCAGAAATGACTACTTCTGTAATTAATCAAATACCTATGCCGGGTTGGGATGTAATTGCAATTCATGTTGTATTGGTAACTCTTATTTCAAATATAGGTAAGCTATTTCCACTTTTTTTCTATCGTGACAGAAAAATTGCGGAAAGACTTGCTGTGTCAATTGGTATGTTTGCCAGAGGTGAAGTTGGTGCAGGGGTTTTATTTATTGCTATAGGTTATCATCTGGGAGGAGTGTTGTTAGTAGTATCTGTTTTAGCGATGAGTTTAAATTTATTGCTCACAGGTATATTCATAGGCTATGCTAAGAAACTAGCACTAACTTCTAGTGAAGAATCTACTGTAACTACAGCATAAATAGGCAAAAAGTGCATTTTGGAGAAAAAAACAAATGATTTGGTGTTTTTTCTTCAAAATGCTTTGAGAATTCAATAACTATTTTTACCTTTGCAGTCGCAAATCCTAACTGTGCAAGCGAGCACGAGTTTCGGTAACAAAATATATTGCGGAAGTAGCTCAGTTGGTAGAGCACAACCTTGCC
>CAYZHS010000078.1:0-8215 GCA_964478295.1 uncultured Proteiniphilum sp.
TAAACGCCTGTTCGTTAACCGTAAAAAGGTATTCAATATCATACCAAACCTGCATAAGTACACTAAGTATACCGTAGGTTTTGCTGCCTGGTGAAGCAACCATGCGTTCCGCAACCTCCTTTTGAATCATACCGGAACAGAAAGGTATTGAGTCCTTATTGTCCAGTACTTTGAAAAAAATTTGTGACGATATATTATATGGATAATTACCTATTACACAAAACTCTGTATCAAAGTAATCACTTAGATTAAGTTTCAGAAAATCTTTTTGAATAATTCTACCTTCGAGTTCCGGAAAGTGTTCGTTGAGATAATCTATCGACTCAATGTCAATCTCAACTACCTTTAGGTCTATTCCTCTTTTTAACAGGAATTTAGTCAGCATGCCGGTGCCTGCACCCACCTCTAGTACAGGGAGCGTTGGGAAATCATTTAACGTCTCTGAAACGCGGTTAGCTATATTTTCATCTTTAAGAAAATGCTGCCCGAAGTTTTTCTTTGCTTTTACCGAAAACATTGATTTATGCCGATTATTCCTTATCTTTACAGTCGCAAAGGTAATATTTTATTATAAATAACCGGTCATAGAACTCCGGTTATTTGTTTATGTAAAGCTATAAGTTATACAGAACTAAGGTGAAGAACGTAATTAAAACGCTACTTTCTCTGTTGCTCGGGTTGTTAATAATTTGGGCAATGTATCGAAACACCGATCTTAGTGAATTGTGGGAGATTGCTAAATCAGCCAATTTTGTTATAATAGGTGCTTCATTAATATTTGGTCTTATCGGAAATGTAATTAGAGGTTTACGATGGGAACTGTTTGTAAATTCTTTGGGATATAATCCCCCCAGAGCAAGTCTTGTCTATGCTACCCTTGGCAATTATGCAGTAAATTTTGTTCTACCCCGTGCAGGTGATTTATGGAGATGCGGTGCCGTGAGCAAATATGATAAAATGCCATTCTCAAAAACATTCGAAACGTTCATTATAGATAAAGCAGTTGATATTGTTGCAGGATTGTCGATAATATTCATTAGTGTTGTGCTTTATATTGAATTTTTTGTTTCCTATATCAACAATAATCCTCAATTTTCAGAAAGTATATCAACCCTTTTTAGCTCAGCATGGGTGCATATTAGCTTGCTGGCAATGCTTATTGCAGTATTGCTTATGTTTACCATTTATAAGCAAACACCTTTTATGCTAAGGGTTAAGAATTTCATAAACACTGTTAAGTACGACTTAAAGGTGATATCAGCAATGAAAGAGAAAAAGCTCATAATAATTTATACAATACTACTCTGGTTATGTTTTTATTTGTATTTTTACATTTGCTTTTTTGCGTTTGACTTCACTAAAAACCTTGGTCCTCTGGCAGGACTGATAGTTTTTGCGATGACAAACATAGGTATATCGGTTCCTGTGCAAGGAGGTATTGGCCCCTGGCATTTTGTTGTAACCTCTTCATTAGTTATACTTGGCGTGGGAGACAGTGAGGCTCTTGCATTTGCAGGAGCAGTCTTCGCAATTCAGTCGGTATGGCAAATTCTATATGGTCTATTCGGAGTCTTGGCAATGCCATTTGTTAAGCGACACAATTAATCAAATTAAATAAACAAAATTTATGTCTACTTCAGAAATCCTAAATTTAACCCCCGAAAATGTTTGGAAATATTTTTATGAACTAACTAAAATTCCTCGTCCCACAGGACAAATGGAGGAAGTAACACAATATGTTATTAATTTCGGAAAATCGCTAAACCTTGAAACAATACAAGATAAAGCAGGTAACGTGTTGATAAAGAAACCTGCTGCTAAAGGTTATGAGGCAGCCAAGACAGTAATAATGCAATCGCACCTTGATATGGTTCCTCAAAAAAACTCAGATGTGGTTCACGATTTTACTAAAGATCCAATACTGGCATATGTAGATGGTAATATGGTAAAGGCTCGTTCCACTACATTAGGTGCCGATAATGGCATAGGTTGTGCTATGATGATGGCTGTACTTGAAGACGAAACCCTGAATCACCCGGCTATAGAAGCACTATTTACAATAGATGAAGAGGTGGGTATGGATGGCGCCAATGGTCTTGAAAAAGGATTTCTGAAAGGTTCTATGATGATAAACCTTGATACAGAAGAGGAGGGCGAACTTTGTATTGGATGTGCAGGAGGAAGAGATGCAAATATTGTCTTTGAATTTAAGCCCGACAATGAAATTGAAGAGGGTGATGTTGCATATAAAGTAAGTCTAAGAGGATTAAAAGGAGGACACTCAGGAGTTCAGATTCATCTAGGGCTTGCCAATGCCAACAAACTAATGAACCGCTTCCTTAAAGATGTGGTTAGTAATTATGAAGCAAGAATTGCAAGTATCAACGGAGGATCTCTTAGAAATGCTATACCGCGTGAATCATTTGTAGTTCTAACAATACCTGAGCAACTGTCCGACGATTTGATAGATCTGGTTGGCGAGTATGAACAACTATTCAGAGAAGATTTTGCAGGAATAGAAAGCGGGATTTCATTCAAGGCAGAGCGCACTGATATGCCCGGCTCACTTCTGCCAGAGGAGATACAAGATGATTTGATTAATGCAGTTGAGGCTTGCCCCAATGGTGTAGTTAGTTATTTGGCCGATTTCCCCGGTGTGGTTGAAAGCTCACTAAATCTGGCTCTGGTAAAATCTACAGAAGGAGCCATCGAAGTGAAACTTTTAATTCGTAGTTCATCTGAAAGCCGAAAAGATTGGGTTTGCTCATCTGTTGAGAGTCTTTTCAGATTGGCAGGTGCTAAAGTGGAGTTCGGTGGCGATTATCCTGGATGGCAACCAGATGCAAATTCAGAATTGCTCAACCATATGATTAAGATTTATCTTGAGAAATATAATGAGAGGCCAACGGTTATGGTTATACATGCAGGACTCGAATGTGGCATTATTCAGTCGAACGTTGAGCAGAAGCTTGATATTGTTTCGTTCGGTCCCACAATTACAGGCGCTCACTCTCCCGATGAGGCTGTTGAAATAGAGTCGGTAGGGAAGTCTTACGACTATTTAGTTTCTGTTTTAGAGAATTTGAAATAAAGAGTATGAATAATTCACTTATCATTTATGCGTCAGATCATGGCACTGTAGAGAAATGTGCTAAAGAATTATTTCTTCAGATGAGTGGTAAGGTTGATTTATGTAACTTATATAATAGAGAGGTCACACCCGACCTCTCTACCTATGACACAGTTATTATAGGCGGATCAATTCATTCAGGTAAAATTCAGGACGTAATATCAGAGTTTTGTGAAGTAAACATCTCACAGTTAATACATAAGAATATTGGTCTGTTTGTCAATTGCATCTACTCAGGCGAAAAAGCTTTAAAACAACTTGATGATGCATTTCCTGTTTCGTTAAATAAAATAGCCGTTGCCAGAGATTATTTTGGTGGTGAGATAGATGAGTTAAAGCTAAATTATTTAGAGCGGATGATTACGAGGCAAATGATTGAGGAGGAAAATTTAGTTGTAAAACTCTCAAAAGAGAAAATTGATATGTTTGCTAAAAAAATGTCAAACTTAAATGAGTAGAAAAATTAAGAGGCATATAGTTATTCCTCTATTATTGTTTATTTACGTTACAATTATGGTTGTAATGGCACTCCCCAGGTATCAGGAATCGGGAAACTGGACAGAGTTTACTACTGTTTTGGTTATAAGCTTAATCCTTATAGTTTTGATATATTTTATATACAAAAGAAAAGAGAAGCTTAGAGATAAGTTTAATAATAAGAGTTGATTAATGAGGTCTTCATTTAATTGTATAATTTTCATTCTCACATTTTCGCTATTCATTGCAAACTCAACTAATGTTTGGGCCAATTCAAAAGAACAGCAGACTGTTCATGACAAGCAATTCTATAAATTTAGACTCTATCTGAAAGATAAAGGGTATAATGAATACACTTTAGATAATCCATTGCAATATCTCACTCATAAGTCAATAGAAAGGAAGAGAATACAGGAGGTTGAGATAGATGAAACTGATTTTCCCATATCGAAAGATTATTTCAACTTAATAGAGAGTGCAGGCGGCAAAGTTGTATCTCATAGCAAATGGTTTAATACCATAGTTGTTAGGCTAGTCGACAGTTTAAAGATAAATGATATTACTTCGCTAAGCTTTGTAGATTCTGTACAGTATGTATGGAAAGGTAATATTGGTGCAAATAGTAAGCGCTTGAGACCAAGAGTTAGCCAAAATATATCATTATTTGAAGAGCAACCTGCCGACTCTGTTTTTGGGTATAGTTTCAGTCAGTTTAAGTTGCATAATGCCAATATATTGCATACCACGGGTTATAGAGGAAAAGGTATTGAGATTGGTGTAATAGATGCAGGGTTCACCAATTTTGATGTCATTCCGGCATTTGGTACAGTAGATCTATTGGGATACAACGATTTTGTGCCGGAAGGCGATATCTTTTCTTCAAGCGATCATGGTACAAAGGTTTTGTCGGCAATGTCGGTAGATATACCAGGATTAATGGTAGGTTCTGCCCCCGATGCATCATACTATTTATTGCGATCGGAAGATATTGTAAGTGAATTCCCTGTTGAAGAGGATTACTGGGTACGTGCAATTGAGTATGCCGATAGTATAGGTTTAGATTTAATTAATACCTCGCTTGGATATAATATGTTTGATGATGAAAATCTAAACTATACTCATAAAGATTTAAACGGTAAAACATCTCTTATGTCGCGTGCTGCAGATATGGCATATGAAAAAGGAATGTTGCTGGTTGTTAGTGCCGGCAACGAAGGAAATAAGCAATGGCAGAAATCAACACCTCCGGGAGATGCAAAAAATGCAATAACAGTGGGTGCTGTTGGCACAGATAGTGTGATAGCATCATTTAGTTCGCATGGAGTATTGGCTGACGGCAGAATTAAGCCCGACTTGGTTTCTGTTGGCAGGCAAACTCTAACAATTAGTGAAGATGGTACAATAGGAAGAACCAATGGAACCTCTCTCTCTTCACCATTTCTTACAGGATTAATAGCCTCGCTTTGGTCTGTAAATCCAGAGTTGCATCGCTCTAAGATAAAAGAAATTATTATTAATTCTGCAGATAGATTTGAGAGTCCCGATTCTGTTTATGGATATGGTATACCAGATTTTCAAAAAGCTTTTATAGAAGTATTGAAGACAGTGAAGATTAGTGACGGTGCTAACAATTAGCATTCTCATAAAAGGATAAAATTAATTATGACTGAACAGTCTCTTTCATTAACGGAGCTAAACGGTAAGGTTAGAAATGCTATTCATCAAGCACTGCCCGACGCATATTGGTTGCGAGCCGAGACAAGTGATGTGCGGCGCAATCGCAACGGTCACTGCTATCTTGAGTTTATAGAAAAAAACACAATATCAGATTCAATAGTAGCCAAAGCGCGAGGCGTAATTTGGTCTAATGTTTACGAGATGTTGTCGCAATATTTCGAGAAGGAAACCGGACAACAATTTGCGTCGGGTATGAATGTTCTTGTGCGTGTTTCTGTAGAATTTCATGAGCTTTATGGCTATTCTCTCACAGTTGTAGATATAGATCCCTCATTCACTCTTGGTGAAATTGCACGAAATCGTCAATTAGTTATAAATAGATTAGAGCAGGAGGGAGTTTTAACATTAAACAAAGAGTTAGGTCTGCCCGAAGTAGCAAATCGCATTGCAGTTATTTCATCTCCAACAGCAGCCGGGTATGAAGATTTTTATCATCAACTTGAAAAAAACAGACCAGGTTTCAAGTTCTATACAAAACTATTTCCTGCTGTAATGCAAGGAGAGAGAAGTGAAGCTTCAATAATTGAAGCACTCGAAAAAATATATACTCATAGAGACCTATTTGATGTTGTTGCAATTATCAGAGGAGGAGGCGCTTCAGCCGATTTAAATTGTTTCGACTCATACATGCTGGCAAACAATATTGCACAGTTTCCACTTCCGGTTATAAGTGGAATTGGTCACGAGAGAGATATTACAGTAGTTGATGTTGTATCGCACACCAGGGCAAAAACACCAACTGCAGTGGCAGAGTTTATAATAGACCATATGAGCGTTACTGCATCCCAATTGCTAGATCTGCAGAATAGGGTTGTAGCAGTAAGTGAAAACACTATTTTAAAAGAAAAGAACGATTTGCTATTAGCTTCAAAAGAGTTATCACATGGTGTTAAACTGATGTTGCAAAAAGAATTTGGAGCAATAGATAAATTAGCTTCATCTTTAAAATATCAACTTAAGCAGTCGATACAGAGTAATTTGCATTATCTCGTAAACAGGTCGCAGTTCATAGAAATGGTATCTCCCGAAAATATTCTCAAAAGAGGGTATACATTAACCCTGAAAGATGGTAGAGCAGTTACTAAAATGACTGATTTGAGAGTAGGCGATAAAATTGTAACCAGATTCAGCGATGGTTTATCTGAGTCTGAAGTTACAAAGTTGTTGAAGTAGTAAGAATTAGTATAATTTTTTTTGAATTGATTAAGTGATGGAAGATGATATAAATAAAATGAGCTATTCGCAAGCTAAGAAAGAGCTAGAAGAGTTAGTGGCAACTATTGAGTCAGGAAAATTAGATATTGATGAATTGGCCAAAAGCGTAAAGCGAGCATCGGGTCTAATTTCCTTTTGTAAGGATAAACTAACAAAAACCGATGTAGAGTTACAGAAGATTTTAGATGAAATAGAGTAGTTTTATTGTTGGGAAATGAATCATAGTAAGACATATAGTGTTGTAATTGTAGCAGGAGGAAAAGGAAGTAGAATAGGTGGTGAGCTGCCAAAGCAGTTTGTGCCTATTGGAGGCAAACCTATGCTCATGCATACTATCGAAGCTTTTTATTCATTTAATAAAGATATACGCATAATATTAGTACTCCCTCAAGAGTTCATCCTGCTATGGCAGAAACTTTGCATCTACCACAATTTTTCGATTAAACATAGTCAGGTTGTTGGCGGATCAACCAGATTTCACTCAGTTAAAAACGGACTTAAAGAGGTTTCTCCCAATGATGTTGTGGCAATCCACGATGGAGCACGCCCCTTTGTCTCTCCCAAACTTATAGAGCTTTGCTACAATGAGGCATATGAATGCAGATGCGGAGTAGTTCCAGTAATTGATGAGGTAAATAGTGTGCGAAGAGTTACAGAGAATGGCAGTGAGGTCATAAACAGATCAGACTTAAGAGTTGTGCAGACCCCTCAGGTATTTCCCGCTTCTATTATTAAGAGTGCCTATGATATCGAATATGATAGTAATTTTACGGATGATGCTTCAGTTGCAGAAAAAAGTGGAGTAAAAATAAAGCTTGTTGAAGGAGAGTATACAAATATAAAAATAACAACTTCTCTTGATATTGTAATAGCAGAGCAAATAGTTAAATATATAGCAAAACGATAAGAATAACGCAATAGCAACTGGTTTTTCATAAAAATGTTCGTAAAACGCAAAAAACACCTTCCATTTTGTCAATTTATAGCATAATTTTATTACTTTTGTATGATTATTACAAAATTTCTGTAGATGGAAAAAATTGATAAACTTGACAGGCAGATTCTGGAGATAATTACTCAAAATGCACGCATACCTTTTAGGGATGTAGCCGAACAGTGCGGAGTATCACGTGCTGCAATCCATCAACGCGTTCAGCGTATGATTGAGAATGATATTATTACCGGATCGGGGTATCATGTTAATCCCAAAGTACTTGGATATGCATCAAGTGCTTATATCGGTGTTAAGTTAGAAAAAGGGTCGATGTATAAGGATGTGATTCCGGAATTTGATAAAATTCCTGAAGTTACTGAATGCCACTTTACAACTGGTCCTTATACGCTGTTAATTAAGCTTTATGCACGCGACAACGAGCATCTTATGGATTTGTTGAACAATAGAATTCAGGAAATTTCGGGAGTTGTTGCTACAGAAACAATGATATCTCTAAGTCAAAGCGTAAAGCGCGAAATTCCAATAATGAAAGATAAAGCATAATTGTAGTATATATTTTAATAAATACTTTTTAAAATATAAATCCTTCAAGAAAAATCTTGAAGGATTTTTTATATCTGTTATACTGATATAAGACTCTGTATCGTTCTGATTTTTTGTTTACAGTTTAATTATTTAATTTATTATTCTCTATAAATTTA
>CAYZHS010000079.1:0-8157 GCA_964478295.1 uncultured Proteiniphilum sp.
AAGCCTCCTCAGGCGTTTCTGCAAACATTAGAGAAGTCGTTTGCAGAGTGGAGAGTGGCCAATCCGGAGATTAAGATTGAAGTTACAAAAGGGCAGAGCTGCTCAATTGACGGGGTTTGCGATTAATTCCACCAGTATGTAAGCTTCAGCACAAGAGCCCTGTTGCGCACCTCGCGAGTATTTGCATAGTAGTTGTCGGTATAAACCAAAAACAGATCTGATACCGGCTTATACCTCCACTGAAACCTGATATTAACGTTGGTATTGTTTAACTGCTCGTTATACTGAACATAAGTGGTGAGATAAACTTTTGGCGAAAAGGTGATATCAAGTTTAGGTCCAACAAGCCAAAACTGCTGATTCTCAAACGGAGAAGGTAGTCGCATGTTTCTATAAACAGCATTTACCGAGAGATTTAAAAAAGGTTGATATCTGTAAACCAGGTTGGCCTCCACAACATCAACATTGCCACTGTAAAAGCCACCCTTTGCATACAGCAAGCTTCCGTTTAGGGTGCGGCGTGGACTAGTTACTAGTTGCGTATACCACTGTTTGTAGCGATAGCTTGAACCGGCGGGGAGGTATTTGTTGCTTATGTGGGTGGGATCGAAATCTTCCATCAGCTTAACATATATATCGCTCACACCGGCAGTCAGTGTTGTTTTTCCCTCAAACTCAACATTGTAGCCCAGCTCTATTACATGGTCGAGCTCATTAAGATCCATTGAGTAGTAGCCTTCATAATCTAAAAAGGGACCGTGCGTCACTACTTTCTTATTAGGAATAAATGAGTACTTTATCTCGGGATTAAACAACAGATAATCTCTGCGCCTCACATAACCCGTTTCGGCGTTGAAGTTCTCACCCACGGCAGTCTGGTTAAGTTCGATATCGATATTTCTCTTGCTGTAGTTAATATGTGCACCCTGTGCAAATTGCTTATCGGGGTTGCCCGGCTGAAATGATCGATGATAAAAGAACTTACCTGTCCACACATCATCTCTGCTGGCCATATTATAATCGAGTGCCGCCACACGGTTGAAGTTATCGCTTCCCGAATACTCCTTATTTACAAACATAAAGCTTAGGTTGGAACGCGAAAACAGTTTCTGCTGCATCGACATAACAGTGTAGTTTCTTGTTGGCATAACCGAAGTTCTGTCGGTAGTCATATTCATTACACCCAATCTGAAATCGTTGCCAATCTTACCTGTAAACCTAGCCCCCGCAAGCACAGGAGCATCCAGTCCGATACGCCTTGAGAAAAACGGACGCACCTCACGCTCACCATACTCGGCAAACAAATCCTGATTCTCCAGAAAAAACTGCCTCTTCTCGGGGAAGAAGAGCTCAAACCTATCAACATTCATCTGCTGCTGATCAACCTCCACCTGTGCAAAATCGGGATTAATAGTCAGGTCGAGATTAGTAGATGTAGAAAAACCAATCTTGGCATCGATACCAACATCTTTGCGGTAACCAGCTTTCAGTCGTGCCTCAAAATCTTTATGATAACCACCAGATATATAAGGTATGAGCGACAGGTTGATTCCCGGCTTGGGCAACTCCTCATCGAAAATTAACACACCGGTATATGCAGGCGATGCGTGAGGAAACTGACGAGGAACAGGTGCCCAGGCCGATTTCTCGGTAGTTCTCAAATCGAGTCTGCCAAAATTGGCATACCACACCCTGCTGCCTTCGGGGTAGCGCACCGATTTAAACGGAATCTTGATTTCGGCCACCAGCATATCGTCATACTGCTTCACCTCAACCTCCATCTTACTATCCCAGTTGAGATTGGTTTGCTGTCCGGTAACAATACCATCCCACAGCGCACCCACAGCAGAGAATCCAAATGTATATGCATTTGTCTGATCTCTGAAAGTATCGAAAACAGAAAGGAAATTATCGTTATTGTTAAAGCTGAAGTCGCGCCTGAACGACTCAGCAACCAATTTACCCGGTATAGTATCGTGAAAAACCACCGCCATAAACATTGCCTTATCGTTGTAAGTAATCATCACCTCCGAAGCCTGTCTGGGGTAGCCACTATCAACGGGAGTTACCAGCCTGAAGTTAGTTGCCCTTTTGGCCAGCTGCCAATCGTGTTCATCCAGAACACCATCGAGCAGAATATCATCGCCCTTCATCTTCTTTGCCACATAAACAAAGTTCTTATTCTTAATATTAATACCCACCGTATCGGGCAGTAAAGCAGATTCTTGAGCAACCTGAGCCATCAGGCTGCCCCCACAAAACAGAAGTATGAGCGCAACAAAAATATTTTTCATGATTAAGTAAATATCACTTAAATAAACAATTACCATTATATTTTGTAAATATAGAGGTAATTTTGGCAAAAACTATTAAAGGTAAACAAAAAATGCAGTTAGTCCTTTTTCTTCAGGAACAAATATCCATACACCATACCAACCAACACTACACCACCAACCAGATTGCCAATAGTAGCAGGTATAAGATTGTTTACCACAAAGCCACTCCATGATATATCGGCACCCACATAAATAGAGGCAGGAATAAAAAACATATTTGCTATAGAGTGCTCATAACCAAGCGTTACAAACAACATTACCGGTATCCAGATGCCAATACACTTACCAATAATATCCTTACCCGCATAACCCATATACATGCCAAGACAAACCAGCCAGTTGGCACCCACACCCTTCCAGAAAACAGTCATGAAATCCTGATTCATCTTCAGCTCCGAGTACTTAATCAAATAGGCCCTCCACGGATCATAATCAACCAGTCCCACGTTTGCCGTCATCAAATAAGCAATAAACTGCGCCCCAACGAAGTTGAACAGATACGAAATAACAAGCACAGCAACCACCTTCGAGAGCGACAGTTCTCTCCTCATCAAAGGAAATGTAAACGATGCACAGTTACTCGTAAACAGGTCGGCCCCGGTAATCGAAACCATTATAAGTCCCACCGGAAACAGAGCACCCGCCACAAACTTCACAATACCGGGGTTAGCCTCACTCACGGCAGGCATTCCACCAGCCACCATTACGGTAAGTAAACCACCAAACGCAATAAAAGCGCCACCCAGAATTGCCATAAGAGCAAATTCCCAAAATGGACGCTTACATTTATCTAGAGCCGCCAATCTAAATGCATTAGCAGCCTCAGCAGGACTATTATAGTTCATATATCTTTGTAGACAGTTAATTAAGATGATGTTAAACGGCCACAAAGATAATACTAAATTAACTATTCAAGAAATAATTGATACTCATCCCACAGCAAATCTATTGAATGCTCTTCTCCCAAAACATGTTTAACTGCACCATCAAAACTCCAGGGAACAACCTCCAAAGCAGAGCGGTTGAATTTCTTCAGAAAGTCATTTGTTTCATTTTGAAGTATTAGAAATATTTAAAACCGACTCCCTGACCTCTAGTTTTGTCTTTAAAAGCACCTGTTGAGCAATTTTACCTCTTTCTACAATTTTTGAAAACAGTATCTTCACGGCAATCTTACAAATATCTTCCACTGGTTGAGCAACACAGGTAAGAGGGGGCTCAATAAAGTTCAGATAAGGGTTATCATCAAATGTAATTATAGAGATATCCTCTGGTATCCTAACCTTCTCTTCTTTAAGAGCTTTAAGGCAACCCATTGCAATTGTATTACTTAAAGCAAATATTGCAGTTGGTCGCTCTTTTTGCTGCAGCAATATTTTAGTTTCCAGATATCCGTTCTGTTCACTAAAAGAGTCTCCGGTTACAGTGTATGACGTTAAACAAAAATCGGACATGGCATCTTCAAAACCTTTTACACGCTCAACACTGGGTATCGAATGCCTAACACCTTGAAGACATGTAATATTTGAATGACCGTGATCTATTAAATATTTAGTAGCAGAATATGCACCCTCATAATTATTGGAAGAGACATACGATAAATTTTCATCTTTAAAGTATCTATCAATGCAAATAATAGGGAGTCCGTCTGATTGTTTTTTAAGTATATGATCAGACTCCTCTCCACAAGGCACAATAATCAATCCATCAATATTACGCGAAGTCAGCTGAACAATCTCCTCCTTTTCGATATTAATATCGTCGTCACTATCTCCAATAAGTGTTATATAATCGTGCTTTCGTGCTTCTAAATTAATTACACTTGCCATCTCTGCAAAGAAAGGATTTTTTAAAGAAGGCACAATTAGCGCAATCGTTTTACTATAACCTGTTCTTAAGTTCCTTGCAAATTCGTTAGGAATATAATTCAACTCACTTGCTATAGTTTTTATTTTGTCTTGTGTAGCCTTGCTTATACGATACTTCTCTGCTTTTCCATTTAAAACTCGCGAAACGGTGGTAATAGAAAAGCCCGATTTATTGGCAATATCAACAATATTGGTTTTATGCTGCATATTCATAAAATAAATTAATAGCCAAATGTAAAGATTTTCGGTCTCAATACATAACAAGAAGAGAAAAAGCTTGAAAATATGTATCCCTATTGCTAACTTCCTCCTGAAATAACAATCATAGAGAGTCCGGCAATAAACAGAATAAACATAAACATCAACAAGAGATTAACGCGCGAAGTAGCACCTTTAAACTCCTTCCATATAAAAACACCCCACAAAGCAGCTATCATAGGCGCTCCTTGCCCTAATGCATAAGAAATGGCGGGACCCGCTTTTTCTGCTGCAAGATAACTCAATGAAGTTCCTATACCCCAAATTATTCCTCCCAATACACCCACCGAATGGGTTTTGATATTTCCTGAGAAATATTGCTTGTACGATACGGCACTTCCTTCAAAAGGTTTCTTCATTACAATGGTGTTAAATAGAAAGTTACTTATAAAAATACCAAGAGAAAATATGAAGAAAGCACCATATGGAGTTAACATTCCCTGAGTAGGATTCTCAAAATTGTTTAAGTCCATAGACGAAGCCACAAATCTATAGAAGAAAGACATCAATACACCGGCAATAATGGCAATAACGATACCTTTTTTCTTAGTTTTCTTTTCACTTGAACCCATGGTAACTTTTCGCGATGCAACACCATTGAGTATGATAGCAACCATAATTAAAGCTACCCCGAGAAACAAAATTAGCGGATCGCCTTTTGGTGCACCAAAGTAATTTATAAATACACCAAGCACAAGAGCCAATCCTACCCCTACAGGAAAAGCAACCGACATACCTGCCAAAGATATGGAAGCAGACAACAGAATATTTGATGCATTAAAGATAACCCCGCCAATAAATGCATTTCTGAAGTTACCAGAACTTACCTGAGCTAAATCGTCGGTGAAACTACGCCCCATATCACCCACACTACCTAAGGTGAAACCCAGAACAATAGAAAACAGTAAAATACCAATTACATAATCCCAATAGAACAATTCGTAACGCCATGTTTTGGCTGCCAATTTTTGAGTGTTTCCCCACGAGCCCCAGCATAGCATGGTTACAAGGCAAAGCAGCACTGCGAAAGTATAATTTTGTACAATAAACATTTGATTTACTTTTAACTAGGTTTTAAATGATTTGAAATTTACAACTTCTGTTATTAACGAACAAGAGCTAATTAGAGCCAACTAGAGCTCACTAACTGCTGAGATAGATATCTTCAACCTCTTTCTTATATGGAGCTGAGCTCTGTGCACCAAAACGGGTGACCGAGATAGTGCTAACTTTACAAGCATACTCAATTGCTTCTCTCATCTCTTTACCATTTGCCAGTGCCACCACAAAAGCGCCGTTAAATATATCGCCTGCAGCAGTAGTATCAACAGCCGCAACTGTATGTGTGGGAATCATAAGATGCTCATTACAACTCACAAAACAGGCTCCTTTAGCCCCCATGGTTATAATAACGTTCTCAACACCTTTCTCAATAAGTATATTTGCAGCTTTAATGGCCGAAGCCTCATCACTAACGTGAACACCTGTGAGATATTCAATCTCGGTTTCATTGGGTGTAACAGCAAATAATTGCGACAATGTTTTATTAGTTATATTATTTGCCGGTGCGGGATTGAGAATAATTTTCTTATTTTTCTCACTTGCATAATCCACTATATGAGTCACAGTTTCAATAGGAATTTCTAATTGCATCAGAATATAATCAGATTCATCAATAAGATACTCCAAATCTGTAATATCACTTACAGACAGATGCTTATTGGCACCCTGAACAACCGTAATAGAATTTTCACCTTTGCTATCAACATTTATGAAAGCTACTCCCGTTGGAGTTGCATCAGAGGTTAACACTCCCCTACAGTCTATCCCTTCGCTCACATATGAGTTGATAAGTTCATTTCCGAAACTATCACTTCCGACCTTTGTGATAAAACTGACATCACCACCCAAACGTACTGCAGCAACAGCCTGATTGGCACCTTTACCTCCATGGTTTATTAGAAATTCATCGCCTATGATAGTTTCACCGGGTTTTGGCAGTTTTTTAGAACGAATTACCAAATCGAAGTTAGAACTTCCTACTACAAGAATTTTCTTCATAACAAACAGACTTTTTTTATCGTTAAATAGTGGGAGTATCTGTATAAACTAATGCTTCCGTTGCATAAATATTGGCATCCGATCTAGGATTTAACCATTTGAATGTAATTTCATGATTGCCATTGGGCAACTGATACTTCCAAAACAGATCAGTTCTCCTTGCATTTGAAGAAGCAACAGGCAAAATAGCTGTCTCAACCAACAAGTTATCAATGTAAACCTCCAATTGAGCTGCATATTGATTATCGGGACAATGCACATAGCCCTTAACAACAACTCCTATACCTTCGAATGACACTTTTGTCTGTTCACTTACATTTTGATTTATAACAATCTTCTCTTTAGGGAAATGACCCTCAAATGATGCTTCATAAGCAACAGCTTTTGGCTGCTGAGTCTTTATATACACCTCATCCTGTTCAACTCTACCACCTTGCTGTTCTATAACAAGCAACGAGTGCCTGAAACCAATTTCATAAATATCATTCAAAGAGATATCGGTATATTCGAAGTTGCGACTCTCAATATCATACAAACTTTTTTTCCACTCCTCCGGAATATTACTGTATCCCATCATCGTGCCCAATACACCCGCTGCAGTAGCAGCATTACAGTCAGAATCCTGTCCGCAACGAGCAGCAATATCCATAGTATCGAAGAAATCTTTACCACCGTACAACAGTCCAATTGCCACATAAGCACTATTTATTCTGGCATCGATATTAAAGGGAGTGAAAACACCGTCGGGGCAACCTATCTCTGAACTCCATTTCTTTTCGCACTCAAACCAATTCCTCTTCCAATCGTCTGGAAACTCTTTATGCCATTCAATAACATCAGAGATACATTGATAAAAATTGCTCTCTTGGGGAATAGTCTTCAACGCCTCATTCACCACAAATTCTACATCATCCGAAACAAACGCCATAGAGTATAATGCAGCCACAAAAACACCACCATAAAACCCCTCGCCATAGTTCATAATATGACCAATCTTATCGCTAATATCAGAAGCAGCATTAGGCATACCGGGAGACATTAGTCCCGCAAAATCAGCCTCAATCTGAAAATCGATATCATCGGCATGCGGATTATTAAGCCAATGCCCCGATTGTGGTGGAAGAATACCATGCAACACATTATACCTGGCTGCCTGATTTGCGTGCCACAGAGGGTATGGAGCATTTGCAAAAGCCACCGCAAACGAGTCGACCGGCGCATCTAACCCCAACCTCTCAAACACTTCAACAAAAGTGAGATTAACATAAATATCATCATACAATCCCGGGAAATTATCATAATACCATTTCACTTTGCTATCATCCCAAGGAATTGGAACATAATCCTGAATCATTGTTCCATTATACAGAAACTCAACCGGTCCGCCATAGGTACATCCAATTGTTTTACCTGCCCATCCCCCTTTTATTTTATCTTGAAGTGTATTTTTATTAATCTGAGTATATTCAGACACTTCATCTTTTTTATCATTTTCTGGAGATGAAGAACATCTTGTTGTTATACACATAAAGAGGACTAAAGAAATAATTATCAATACTTTTTGGTTCATAACTTTTATCTTAACATATTTAATTAAAATGAATTTTACTTTTCACAGATTCAACTCCAATGGC
>CAYZHS010000080.1:0-8156 GCA_964478295.1 uncultured Proteiniphilum sp.
CACTTACACTTAATACGCTAGAAATAAGAATTACGGCTGCTATAAGTACGTTTTTTGTTTTCATTTGTGATTTATTTTTTAATGTTATTTGTTTAAAAACATATTTTTTGAGTTTCATATTTTGGACTTTTGCTTACATTTCTGAGACTATATTTTTAAGCACTATAATCTCATCTATAGTATATTTTCTTAGAATTTGATGATGATTTTAAGCTTTGATTTTTAAATTTTACTTGTTTATGAATTAGTGAAATAATTCCTTAATCATAAAACGTTACAAAATTAAGACAATTTTTTTTACTTGCAATTAAAAGACTTCTGTTTTGCTTTTTTTAACTAAGTGTAAAACTAGTCAAATCTACATTATTGTTTTAGACTGTTTACCAGCACCTTAGCCATTTTGCCATTTAACTTATTGTGTTATTTTTATGCTCACAATCGGTTGCGAAATAACAATTTGTCGTTTTTATAGAACTTTTCATTTATAAATGTTAGTTTAATTTCGTTGAAAATAGTTCTATTTTTAACTATTTTGCTGCTATTGTATATGTTACTGTTGCTGTGAATGTGTTAACTCCATTATTTTTATAAAGATTGATATATTTATCTTTTATACCAGTTTTGTTGTTATAGGTAACATTATACATCAAATCTCTTCCACCCGAATCAGATGTTATCAAATTCTTTTCGCTACCTAGTGCAACCGCACCTGTTGTAGTATTTAGCACTTCATTTCCTGTGCCATTTTCTGCCAGGATTGTAACATCCGTTGATTCAATTTCTTTACCTTCACCATTACTTAAGTTCCCATCTGATTCAACACTAACAGTAAAGCCACCTGTACTAAATATTTTAAGATGGTCATTTTGTTTTACAGATACACCACTTTCATAATTATCTTCTGTTTTATAGATAAGATCTACACTTTTCTGAGTTGCGGTTACTGTAATTGTTTGAATAGGATTCAATACGATGTTGAGATTTAATGTTGCAGATTCTGTTGGTCCTACTGCCTTTAATTCTTTTACATTTAACAAACCAGCGATAATGATGAGCATTAATACAAGAACATTTTTTGTTTTCATTTGGAATTTTACTTTTACCTGTTTTTTATCTATTGTTATTTATGGATTACATTTTTACAACCATCTGTTATACATTACCGACTCATCTTTTTAAGCTATCTTATCGCTGTAAGAAATATTGTTTGAAAAAATTAGGGGTTGATTTTGTACTTAGACTTTTTAACGCTGCCTATATTGTATTTTATATTTTTTTACCTTTATAAATTAAACGCGACAAAAGTAATATATTAAATTATACTTGCAAATAAAAGACATGTATTTATTCTTTTTTAACTTAGTGTATTTATTAGTTAAGCATCTGAAACGCTACCACCTATTTTTCAGACACTTAGTCTACATTCTTATAAATCCAATATGCCAAAATGGTTAAATCTATTATATACTACTACATTTAGTCGCTTTTTTTATATAAAAGATATAATAATGATTATTGTTAAAAAGAAACATAATTAAATAAATCTACTTTCTTATCGTTTTTTCAGATAAAAACTAAAGTAGTGTCTATTTAGAAGTGATAGTATAGGTAATTTCGGTTGTAAAGACTATTTCTTCTGTACCGGGATTCTTGTTTAGATATTTATCAGCAGAACCGGCAGAATTATCATAGGTAATACTGTATTTAATATTCCTGCCACCTGTGCTCGACCTTATCAATGACTCTGGTTTGGTAGAAAGAATTACATTTTCAAAAATATTAATCATATTGTTATCTGTCCCGGTAATTGCGCTAATCGAAATATCGCTCACAGGTATACTAACTGTTGAGTTTGGATGAGTAAGGTTTTCTTTACTTGAGGCTACGTTCACCTGAAAACCTCCGCTACTTGTTACAGTAAGATGGTCATCATATGTTGCAACTACACCAGTTTTATAATCTTCTTTTGTGAGGTATTCCAGATTTGCATTTTCTTGTGATGAATTTATAGTAATAGTCTGAACAGGATGTAGTATGATGTTTAGTTTTACACCATCACTATTCGACTGGGCACGTGCACATTCAAAATGAAATGCAATACTCAATATAAACGAAAGTATTAAAACAATATTTTTCAATGCTACACGATTAATTAACTAAGTTGTATTTACAGCATGCAATTTATAATATTATTTCAATTAAAAAAAATCCCATTCAATTAAATTAGATTAAAACATCGCTTTTAACAATCTTCTGCCTATAGTATTGAATATATAGAATATTATTTGTCTTTAATATGCATTACGCTTGCATCATTTTTTAATGATACATAAACATTCTCTTCGCGACACTCAAAAGCAACAGGGGCTATTTTCTGCAATTCATAGAGCACAGAATCAATGTCGCTATATTTTGTAATTAATGTATAGGTATAATTTAAAGCTGCTGGCGATTGAAGATGAAACTTCACATCATACTTTCTTTCCAAAACTTTCAACACTTCATCAAGAGGCGTATCATGAAAATATATAATATTCTTCTTCCAAAGCGACGCATTTGATGGTCTTGAAAGGTTATATAGTAATGTGCGTCCTGTTGTCTTGTTATATTCGAGCTGTTGACCCGGAGCCATTGTGTAGCTACTTTCCTTAACGTGGAATGATGTTCTTCCTTCATCCAATACCACTTGAATGATTTCACTTTCACTGTATGCATTTACATTAAAAGAAGTTCCGGTAACCCTAACAGAGGTATTATGTGCATTTACTATAAAAGGACGCTTACTATTACTCGCTACATTAAAATAAGCTTCACCATCAAGAAAAACCTCTCTCTGTCTAAGCCCGAATCTGTTGGGATATCTGATCCTGGTATCTGAGTTTAGATAAACTTCGGTTCCATCCTGAAAGAATATTCTTGCATCCTCACCTTTAGGAATATATAGTTCGGTATATTTTCCACCTTCAAACAGAGAGGTTTGTGTGCTTAAATAGAGAGTAAACAGTGATAGTAATAAAAATGGAATAAATACTGCTGCAACTCTTAAACTATTTCTTCTGAAGCTGTTTTTAGCAATCTCACGATCTATTTTTCTGAAAAGTATATCCGATTGAACAGGGGTAAATGATTTGCCGGTGCTGTCATCACATTCCATAAGATAGGCATCTTTATCCAGCAAATCTGCCAGATGTTGCTGCCCCTCAATTGTAGATGAAAACCACTCAACAACATCTTTGGCCTCCTCTTTTGTTGAGGATTCATTTACTACTCTGTTTATTATATTACTGTTTGCCGACATTATTAAATTACTTCTATTTGTATAGACACATTAAACAGTTAAAGATATTAGTTGAAATCGTTTTTATTTAAAATTTAATCTTTGTCTGCTCAAAATATGAGCGCAACATTTTTATAGACTCTTGATAATGAGACTTCACTGTATTTACAGAAATCCCCATTTTTTCTGCTATCTGCTGATTGCTATCGTTTGTTTCGAGCTTTCTGAGACATATCTCCTTTTTCTGCGGGGGTAGTGATTCAACACCCTTATATAGAATATTCCGCATCTGATTATCCTCAATTGCTTTTATCAAGTCTTCCTGACCCGGTATATCAATCTGAGCATTTATATAGTTTAAAGAAATCTCATCTTTGTGATCGCGTATCTGATTAAGTATATAATTCTTAGTCATTGTGTAGAGATAGTTCTTCAGATTTATTTCGATATGGATATCTGAAGTGCTTTCCCACAACTTCACAAATACATGTTGTACGGCATCTTCTGCCATCTGAGTGTTCTTGAGATACTTCAATGCTAATGAGTAGAGATATCGATGATATTTCTCATAAATTGCAGAAAAAGCCTCTCTATCTCTCTTTTTTAATAATATAAAGAGAGTATGATCTTCATTTCTGGTAAAATTATGCAGGTTCTTCTTCATCTGTCATTAGCTTATACAGACAAATATATGTATTTTTTCAGGAATTTAGAAATTATTCACTTTATTACGCACAGAATAGTCTATAATAACAATATTCAAGCATACAATCTCTTACGAGAACATAGAAACTATTCTCTTTAATCCGTGTATAAGTGCATCAACCTCCTCCTTGGTATTATAAAAGGCAAAAGAGGCACGAACAGTTCCATCAATTCCAAGTTCTTTCATAAGAGGTTCGGCGCAATGGTGACCAGTTCTAACTGCAATACCCATCTTGTCTAAAAGAGTACCTATATCATATGGGTGAATATTATCAATAAGAAATGATATTACACTACTCTTATTTTTAGCTGTACCAATAATTCTTAACCCTTCTATTTTGAGCATTTTTTCTGTTGCATACTTTAAAAGCTCATCTTCATGGTGAGAAATATTATCAAGCCCTATTGAACTTACATATTCTAAAGCAGTTGCAAGAGCAGCAGTACCCACAAAATCAGGAGTTCCGGCTTCAAATTTAAAAGGCAGGTGATTAAACGTTGTCTTTTCAAATGAAACGCTTGAAATCATTTCTCCTCCACCCTGATATGGAGGCAGCTCGTTAAGCCATTTCTCCTTACCATATAAAACCCCTACACCTGTTGGTCCATAAACCTTATGCGATGAGAAAACCAGAAAGTCGCAATCCAGATCCTGCACATCAACCTTAGCGTGTTGTACACTCTGTGCAGCATCAATTAAGATTGGTACATTATATTTATGTGATATTTCAATAAGCCTCTTTATAGGGTTAATTGTGCCAAGCACATTTGATATATGAGTTACAGCTATAATCTTAGTTTTACTTGATATTTTGCTTTCAAACTCATCTATAAGAAGCTCACCTTCACCATTAATTGGTGCAACTTTTAATTTTAGTCCCAACTCTTCTGCCTGAAGCTGCCAAGGAACAATGTTAGAATGATGTTCCATGGCAGTTATCAGAATCTCATCTCCTTCTTTACAGAATTTTTTGCAGAATGATGAAGCAACCAGGTTTATTGATTCTGTTGCTCCTCTTGTAAATACTATTTCGTTGGGTGAAACAGCATTAATAAATTTCTGAACGGTTTTTCTCGCAGCTTCATGCTCATCGGTAGCAGCTTGACTTAAATAATGTACCCCCCTGTGAACATTAGAGTTTACAGTAGTGTACATCTCAGCTATTTTATCCATCACACACTGCGGTTTTTGCGATGTGGCTGCATTATCTAAGTATACCAATGGTTTACCATACACTTCGCGCGAAAGTATCGGGAAGTCGGCACGTATCTTTGCTATATCCATTCAGATTAGTTATTTATTATTTACATACATTGCAGTTGCCACAACGCATAAGTTCACCTCTAAATCTCTTGTTTATGAGAGTAGTCAACCTTTCCTGTAGTGTTGGGATGCGCACCAGATCAACCACATCGCTTGTAAACGCTACTAATAAAAGTAAACGAGCCTCCTCCTTATCCATTCCACGTGAACGCATATAGAAGAGTGAATCCTCATCAAGCTGACCGGTTGTAAGACCATGTGAGCATTTTACATCATCTGCATATATTTCAAGCTGTGGTTTAGCAAACATCTGCGCACTATCTGAGTTAATCAGATTTCTGTTGGTTTGATATGCTAAAGTCTTCTGAGCATCTTTTTCAACTAAAATCTTTCCACAGAATACACCAGTTGCCCTGTCATTCAGTACAGTTTTAAACAACTCATCGCTCAAGCAGTTGGGTTTAGCATGATCAAGGAAAGCAAAATTATCAATATGTTGCTCCTTGTCACAAATCGACAATCCTCCCGCATGTGCTTCAGCATGCTCACCTAATAAGCGAAAACGGAAGTTATTTCTTGTATATCCATTATGAAGTGTTATACTGCTTGTAACAACTTTTGAGTCGTCTAGCTGTTCACTATACAGATTATTCAGACGGGTAACCTTCTCCGAGTTTTCTTCAAGTTCATAAATATCCACTTGCGCCCTTTTATCGGCAAAAACCTCTGTTACATGTGTTACCACAAACTTTACATCGTCTACTGTATGGTCGCACACCAGCAGCTTAACATGAGCATTTTCTTCTGCAATTATCAGAACTCTTCTGTTCACATTCAGATCTACACCGCCGCGTAATATATTAATGAGCTGCAGAGGCTTCTCAATTTCTACGTTTTTTGGAACATATACAACAAAACCATCTTGAGCAAACATTGTGTTGTATGCCACCACACCATTTTCTTCGTTGTCGGCAATCTTAGCATAATGCTTCTCAAATATTTCGGGATGCTCAGCTGCAAACTGCCTCATACTTCCCACAAAAACATTGTCCGGCAGACTCTCTTTCTGTTCAACTTTTGTGTAAAACCTATCGTTTACGAGAAAATATGTAAAAGTATTCAGATTAGGCACATCACATTTAAATGCTTCATAAGGATTAACCGGTACCTCTACATTCTTTAAATTTAATCCAAATTCTGCATCAAACTGACGAGCAATATTAGAATGCTTATAGTCCTCCAGCTTAGTTGTTGGAAAACCAATCTGCCTAAACTTTGCAAAAGCGGAATCACGATACCTGTTCATTCCTTCCACAGAGTTTGAATCAATATCACTACGGAATTGTTGAAACAGATCTATATATTGTTGTTCTATCATTTTTATCTACTGGTTACGGGTTTATCAGCCATTCGTAGCCTTTTTTCTCAAGTTCTAAGGCGAGGTCGGCCCCTCCTGATTTTATAATTTTTCCTGCATAAAGCACATGCACAAAGTCGGGCTTAATATACTCAAGCAAACGTTGATAATGTGTAATCAGAATAGTAGCATTTTCCTTTGTCTGTAATTTATTTACACCGGCAGCAACCACTCTCAATGCGTCGATATCAAGTCCTGAATCAGTTTCATCCAGTATTGCCAGTAACGGATTCAACATTGCCATCTGGAAAATTTCATTTTTCTTCTTTTCACCTCCCGAAAAACCTTCGTTTACTGATCGGCTAACTAGCTGACTATCCATCCCTAACAGTTGCCTTTTATCGCGCATAAGCTTTAAGAAATCTGTTGCAGAGATTGGTTCTTCATTTCTATATTTTCTCTGTTCATTTAGTGCTGAACGCATGAAATTAACCATGCTTACTCCAGGTATTTCAACGGGATACTGGAAACTTAAGAATAATCCTTCACGAGCACGATCTTCGGGCTCCATCTCAAGTAAATCCTGTCCTTTAAATTCTATACTTCCTCTAGTAACCTCAAATTTAGGGTGCCCTGCAAGCACTGATGCCAGTGTGCTCTTACCAGAACCGTTTGGTCCCATAACAGCATGTATCTCGCCCGGATTAACTTCCAGATTAACCCCTTTTAATATTTCTTGCTCTTCTACAATAGCATGCAAGTTCTTTATTGTTAACATACTCAATCTTTAATATATATATTAATATTGCGGGTGTCTGTCACCCATTTTTTTCATCAGAAATTATTTCGTCAGCTTCTTTTATCTTCTTAAAGAGATCTGAAGCAAATACAAAGTCATTCAACTTTTCATTTTCAGCATCCATCACTTCCGACTTCGACCCCTCCCACTCTTTTATTCCTTCATTTAAAAATATTATTTTATCACCAATATTTATAACTGAATTCATATCATGAGATACAACAATTGTTGTCATCGAAAAGTCTTTAGTAATGTCATTTATAAGTTCATCAATAAGCTGTGATGTTTTTGGATCGAGCCCCGAATTTGGCTCATCACAAAACAGATATTTAGGATTTAGCGCTATAGCTCTTGCTACAGCAGCCCTTTTCATCATTCCACCACTTATCTCTGAAGGATAAAGGTCAGCCGAATTTGAGAGCCCTACCCTGTCTAAGCAGAACTGGGCTCGCTTTTTCCTTTCCCTGTAATTCTTCCTGGAGAACATATCAAGTGGGAACATTACATTTTCCAGAACTGTTCGGGAATCAAACAGTGCTGATCCTTGAAATAGCATTCCTATATCTCTGCGAAGTCTTCTTACTTCTCTCGACTTCATAGTCAGGAGATTGCGACCATCATACATTATTTCGCCCGAATCCGGAGTTAGCAAACCTACAATACATCTTAGTAAAACAGTTTTTCCTGACCCACTTTTTCCTATAATCATATTTACAAGGCCTTTATCAAACCTTGCATTAATGTCATTGAGGAC
>CAYZHS010000081.1:0-7429 GCA_964478295.1 uncultured Proteiniphilum sp.
ATCGCTAGCGTTCATCCTGAGCCAGGATCAAACTCTTCGTTGTTAATTTGTTTTTTATATCTTTGAAACTTCCCTTGATTATTGCATAAATGTTTGCGCCGAAACGCATACCATTATACAATCATAAAAGATCAAAACAAAAAGTGCCAAATTAAGAATGAATAGTTATTCAAGATCCTTTCAAAAAACTCCCGGATTTACGAATTATATATCCTTTAAATTATATTGAACGGGTACCGTTATATAAATATATTTTATATTCTTGTACTTGCTTTGTCTTAATAAAAACGTATGTAAAAATTTTAAAGATCGCTTTCCTTATTTTCGCTCCGGATAGTGTTCCTTCCAAAAGCGGGTGCAAAGATAGAGATTATTTTTGAACTACCAAAACTATTTGAACAAAAATGTTTCAAAGTTTTTTTTGCGGTAGAACTTATCAATAAGAAAACTATTATTTGTAACCTAATTCAATCATTAACTCTTCAATGAATCTCTTTTCTCTCGGAAAAGGAATGCAAAGATAGAGCATTTATCCAATACGCTCCAAACATTTCAACCACTTTTTTATAAAATATTTCCGCATTAAACTATCTGCCCATACAATTACAGAGCACAATCTATTAACTAACAAATGCTTGACAACTCTAAAGCAGGCAAACAAATTTCAAGAACTAATGAACAAAAATGTGAGAACTCGTAGTAACAATTGGACTAACTGCAAAATTCAAATAATCCACCCCCCTTTTCACCTCTATATTTATTGATTTAGGTGTATTCCAATCTATATATTGATTAAAATTGAATAGATAAGAGAATGCTGCTTTATACCTTTTACTATTATATATAGCCTCCGAAACTTTATGATAATTAGAAACATCCCAAAACATACATTCTTTAAAACCATTTGAGTCGGTATATTTCGTATTCTGATCTCTTAAATTTAATGTTTCTGCAATAAAACGCCTATACCCTTCGGTAAGTGATTGAGAAGAGGTGTGATCAAAACTTTGTCCCTGTATATTTGTAACCACATCACCAGGCATTATACCTGCTCTATCAGCTGGAGAACCCTTTTCTACAGACAAAACTGTTTTTAGATCATTCATATCATATCCAATACCTGTGTAATTATATTTAAGGTATTTCACATTATATGTACCAAAAGATCTGTTTCCCGCATATGGAAACTTCAATAACATTAATGGAAGATTCATTTCAAGATAGTCGCTGAGGCTATAATATGAACTCAACCTCTCACTAACTCCACTCTCCCACATTAGTGTCATCTCTCCGGCATTCATAAATTTTCTATCATAAAAACGATACCCAAACTTAAGTTCATACATAATATCATCTACCCTTACTGCTTCCGAAGGATTATATAAGGGTACTTTAACAGTTCTGTTATTCCTAGTATCAAATCTCCACACAGGTTGATAACTACCATAAGTAGGAGAGTTGGGTTTATATAATGGATTATTCTGTAAACTGTAAAATGTTTGAATAATAAAGTCGGGGTCATCTTGGCTATACTCCAAACCTTTTTCTGAGAGTGCACGTATAAATATTGCGTTTATACGCTCATCCAAATCTCTGGTATTCTCACTTGAAGGTGAAAAACCAAAAGTTCTGTAGTTGTGAAACAGTGCATTCTCGTTAGTTTCAGTCTTTACCGGCATCAAAAAACGCCTATCCTGAACATCTTCCAAACTGTAAAATGCAAATACAGGAGCAAGCTGCGATTCTAAAATAGCATTACTGTGCCTACAATCTTTAGAAAAAGTAATCTCCTTAAAAGAGTGTTCAAAATTTCTAATTGCAAGAGTAACTTCAGAATCATTTAAATTAAACCACGATGATATAGTTTGATAGGATTTCTGATATGTTCCATTTTTATTTACAGATAAGATAATATCATTTAATTTTAACCCTGCCAAATCTGCTGGAGAACCGGGAGTAATATCCACAACAACAGGTTCTTTGTATCCCCAACTTTTATCTTGGCTAATTTCAAAAACAAAACCAGGAGTACAAGTTACCGATGAATTCTGAGCAATCGCTCCTCTCGTCACGAAGAATAGTACTATAAATAAAGCAGTTAGTGTTTGTCTCATTGCAATTTATGTCTTTACAGTAATTTTGATAATAAATAATATACAACTTTAAATGTGATAACATTGCAAAGATATATTATTTTATCAAATCATTTCGTACAATTTCTTATCTTTGTCTAATTGAATTACAATTCAGTAACCGATAAATCAGTTATTGACAATGCTTGAAATTATAAAAAATGATCCTTGGCTAAAGCCACACTCCGATGCGATTGAAGGTCGCCACAACTACTATTTGAAACGATTAAGTCACCTAACAAAAGAAGGGAAAATATCACTTTCTGATTTTGCTAACGGACACAAACACTTTGGGCTAAACAAAACCACCGACGGGTGGGTACTACGTGAATGGGCTCCAAATGCAACTGATATACATCTCATAGGCACATTCAACAACTGGCAAAAACTTGATGAATTCAGGTTAAAAAAGACAGATGCAGGTGTTTGGGAAATCAAACTTTCACCAAACACTATTAAACATGGCGACCTGTATAAAATATTTGTAAAATGGGAAGGGGGTTCAGGAGAAAGAATTCCTGCTTGGAGCAAAAGAGTTGTACAAGATAGTAACACTTATATATTTAGTGCACAAGTGTGGGAGCCTGAAGTAAAATACACCTTCAAGCACTCAAACTTCAAACCCAACACCTCTCCTCTCCTTATTTACGAAACACATATAGGGATGTCTACATCCGAAGAAAAGGTAGGCACTTATAACGAATTCAGAGAAAACATTCTACCTCGTGTAAAAAGAAATGGATATAATGCAATTCAAATCATGGCTATCCAAGAGCACCCTTACTACGGTTCATTCGGATATCATGTTTCCAGTTATTTTGCACCATCTTCACGAAGTGGCACACCCGATGAGCTTCGTGAACTGATAGATACAGCTCACAGTATGGGCATTGCTGTTATTATGGATATTGTTCATTCTCACGCAGTAAAAAACGAGACTGAAGGAATTGGACGAATAGACGGCTCATACGATTTATATTTCCATAGCAACCCAGTCAGAAGATATCACACAGCGTGGGATTCACTCTGCTTCGACTATAGCAAAGATGAAGTACTTCATTTCCTCCTTTCCAACTGTAAATACTGGCTGGAAGAATTTAAATTCGACGGTTTCAGGTTCGATGGCGTTACATCTATGATATATCTAAGTCACGGTTTGGAGGAATCTTTTAGTGGTTACAGTGACTACTATAACGCCGGACAAGATGGTGATGCAATTTGCTATCTCACATTAGCCAATAAATTAATTCATGAGATAAACCCAAATGCAATTACTATAGCCGAAGAGGTTAGTGGTATGCCTGGGTTAGCTTTAAAACCAGAGCTAGGTGGATATGGATTCGATTATCGAATGGCAATGAATATACCCGATTTCTGGATTAAAATAATAAAAGAAAAGAAAGATGAAGATTGGAGTCCAGGTTCAATTTGGTGGGAGAACACAAATCGTCGCTCCGATGAAAAAACAATTTCATATGCCGAAAGTCATGATCAAGCCCTAGTCGGAGACAAAACAATAATCTTTCGCCTTATCGACTCCGATATGTACTGGCACATGTCTAAACTAACAGAAAGCAACTATAAAGTTGACCGTGGCATAGCACTACATAAAATGATTCGTTTGGTTACCGCATCAACTATTAATGGTGGCTACCTAAACTTCATGGGTAATGAGTTTGGACACCCCGAATGGATTGATTTTCCTAGAGAAGGTAATAATTGGTCATATAAATATGCACGAAGACAGTGGAATCTGGCCGATGATAATAACTTGAAGTACCACTACATGGGAGATTTCGACAAAGCAATGTTATCATTAATCAAATCAATTCATAATTTTCAAGAATCAAAGATTACAAAAATATGCGATAAAGATGATGATAGCATACTTGCTTATATGAGAAATGATCTGCTTTTTGTCTTTAATTTTCATCCATCTAACTCTTATAACCACTATGGCCTATTAGTTCCTCAAGATGAATATGAGATTATTCTCGATACAGATAGTAAAGAATTTGGTGGATTTGGTTTAAACGACATATCGACACACCATTTCACTCAGTTCGATCCGCTTTATTCAAAAGATGATAAAGGTTGGCTCAAATTATATCTTCCTGCAAGAACAGCACTAGTATTAAAAAGAAAAAACTACAAACAATAAAAATATGACAAGCAAAAACAATTTATATCCATTAAAATTCAAACCCATTTTAAAATCAATTATTTGGGGAGGTTCAGATATAAGTAAATTTAAAAAAATTGAACCCATACAAGAGGGAATAGGCGAAAGCTGGGAAATTTCGGGAGTATCAGGTAATATTTCAATTATTTCCAATGGTCGTTTATCAGGCACTCCACTCGACACTCTTTTATCAGAAGCAAAGGAGCAGCTAGTTGGAACAGAGGTTTATCGTAAATTTGGAAATAAATTTCCTCTCCTAATAAAGTTCATAGATGCTCAGGATAATCTTTCTATACAAGTACACCCAGACGATACGCTAGCTAATGAACGACATAACTCTTTTGGGAAAACTGAAATGTGGTATGTTGTAAAAGCAGCACCCAATGCCTTCTTATACTCAGGATTTGAAAAAGAAATAAGTCCCGATGAGTACGAAAAAAGCGTTGAAGACAACAGTTTCACCAATAGTCTTAAAAAACATTTTGTAAAAGAAGGCGATGTGTTTTTTCTACCTGCAGGTCGTGTACATGCCATTGGCTCAGGATGTTTTATTGCTGAGATACAACAGACTTCAGATATTACATACCGAATATACGACTACAATCGTAAAGATGCACAGGGCAATACGCGTGAACTACACACTGAAATTGCTAAAGACGCAATAGATTTTAAGGTATATGATTCTTATGTAACAGAATATAAAAAACAGATCAACCAACCAGTTGAACTAGTTACTTGCCAATATTTCAGCACAAACCTACTAGAACTAAATGAATCAATAAATCGCAATTATAAAACAAAAGATTCATTTGTTATTTATATGTTATTGGCGGGAAGTGCCGAAATTGAAGACAATAAAGGAAACATTCTTAAATTGTCACAAGGTGAATCATTACTTATTCCTGCAGACACAAATGATGTAAAAATAACTCCAAATGAATATTGCAAACTTCTGGAAGTATTTGCTGGTGAATAAAGTTAACAAATAGTTTTAACAGCTAACAAACTAACTAACCCGATGCTGACAGGAAACCAAAACATATTCAAACCTGTTAGCACCGGGTTTTTATAATAAAATAAGAAACTAAATATAATACTCAACCAAATCTATTAACCCCGCTTGCAGAGCGTATCTTGTTGCTTCATTAACACTATTAACCCCAAGCTTACTGTATATATTTCTTCTGTGGGTATTAACCGTATGAAAACTCAGGTTTTTTTCAATAGCAATCTCTTTGGTTGTTTTTCCAAGAGCAATTTCATGAAGAATATTCTTTTCAGATGCAGTGAGGTTTACAATTGTCTTTGCACTGTCAACTCCGCTATTCATTACAGATTCGGCATATTCACACCAATAAACTTCGCCATTTTTCACAGCAGTCAATGCTTTAATAATAGTATCTTTAGAAGAATGTTTAAGTACTACACTTATCGAAGTATCAGCTAGTAACAATTGTCTTAGAAAATGCTCCCCCGGTTCCTCCGAAAAAAGAAGCCATGTCGACTCCCTTGCGCCACTTTTAATATTCAACATATGATTGAGAGACGAAAAATCAAATAGCGAATAGTCTGTAATAACAACAGATTTAGGATTCATTTTAAGCTCCTCCAATAAAGCCACATAATTATCCACCTCCTTAAATAAGAAGTCTGTCTCAATCTCCTTAATATATGAAATCAAACCTGCACGTGTTATATCTCTATTATCAGCTATTATGTAATTTATCATCAAGTTAGTCTTCTCAATTTAATTTATAACAGCAAATCTAATCAATTTTCGAAACCATACCGCTTAAAATACCACAAATGTGCTATTTCAATTAATGCAAAAGACCAATATCTTTGCTATATAAAATTAAAAAATCAAACTTATGACAAAAATTGCTGAAAATCTAACAGAACTAATAGGTAATACACCACTTTTAAAACTAAATCAATTTGCCAAATCAGAAGGGGCAAAAGCAAATATTATTGCAAAATTAGAAAGTTTCAATCCACTGGGCAGTGTAAAAGACAGAATAGCACTTGCAATGGTTGATGATGCAGAAAAAAATGGCATACTAAAACCCGGTTCAGTAATAATTGAACCCACAAGTGGCAATACAGGTATTGGACTTGCTTATGTTTCGGCAATCAAAAAATATCGTATCATTCTTACTATGCCCGAAACAATGAGTCTCGAAAGAAGAAATCTTCTTAAGGCACTTGGCGCCGAATTGGTGTTAACACCTGGACCAGAAGGAATGAAAGGCGCAATCGCAAAAGCTAAAGAGCTGCAATCAGAAATTGCAAATGCTGTAATCATGCAACAATTTGAAAACCAAGCTAACCCTAAAATACACTATTCAACAACAGGCGAAGAGGTATGGCGTGACACAGGAGGTAAAGTTGATATTTTTGTTAGCGGTGTAGGCACCGGTGGTACCGTTAGCGGTGCAGGTAAACGTTTAAAAGAATATAACCCTGACATACAAGTTGTAGCGGTTGAACCAACAGACTCACCAGTTTTATCAGGCGGAAATCCCGGACCTCACAAGATTCAGGGCATAGGAGCAGGATTTATTCCAGGCACATATGATGCTTCAGTTGTAGATCGAGTATATAAAGTTAGCAATGATGATGCCATTCTTACAAGTCGCCAGTTAGCTTCTTCTGAAGGGATGCTTGTTGGGATCTCATCTGGTGCAGCTGCTTATGCAGCATTACAATTGTCACTTGAGCCCGGGAACGAAGGTAAAAATATTGTTGTAATACTACCTGATACAGGCGAACGTTATCTGTCTACAGTACTTTACGCTTTCGAGGAATATCCTTTACAACATTCCAAGGTTGAAGATTAATCATATTTAAATATTCTTCGAAATGAACACAGGTTTAAATAACATGCATAGTATGATGGTTATGTGCATAACAACAATGAAAAGTTGTTGTTATAAAACAGATAATCAGCATACTCCATATACCCTTCACTACTAAATTAGAATTTGGGTAACATAAAACAGAGCGGCTGATCTAAAAAATCAGTCGCTTTTTTTGTAAAAAACACTCCAAAATAGTTTAACAAATTAACAAACAGCTTAGTCACATGAAATTAATTTTTATCCTCTTAATCCAA
>CAYZHS010000081.1:7439-8153 GCA_964478295.1 uncultured Proteiniphilum sp.
TTGGTGCATTTGCACAAAGTGAACAAACAGTAATCATTACGGGTAAAGTAACCGATCAGTATAATGAGCCACTATCAGGGGTCACAATTGTTAATGTTAATGATAGGGGTAGCGGTACTGTTACAGACATAAATGGTAATTACCATATAAATACAACTACAGGCACCACACTCGAATTTTCTTATATAGGATTTGAAAATCACACTATTTATATAGCGAAATCTGCAACAGTCAATATCAAACTTTTTGAAGCAACTACAACATTGAATGAAGTTGTAATTACCTCTTTAAACATTCCCCGTGAAAGAAAAGCATTAGGTTATGCTGTGCAAGATGTTTCTTCAGAAGCATTTCAAACAAGACCAACGAACCCCATGAATGCTCTTTCCGGAAAAATTGCAGGACTTCAAGTAATCTCAGGTGGAAGTAATTTGGGAGGCTCTTCAAGAATAACATTAAGAGGAATCAACTCGATAACAGGCAATAATCAACCACTTTATGTGATTGATGGGGTACCACTTGACAATAGTGAACTTAATAGTTCATCCACAATAAACGGTAGTGCAGGAAAAGATATGGGAAGTACAATTCAGGATATTAATCCAGATGATATTGCAAGTGTCAACGTACTTAAAGGACCATCAGCTGCTGCGCTTTACGGATCACGGGCAGCTAATGGTGTTATCCTTATCACCACTAAAAATGGAAGAGGTG
>CAYZHS010000082.1:0-8088 GCA_964478295.1 uncultured Proteiniphilum sp.
TAGTCGTAATACATATCTACCATTATTCCTGAATAGCGTCCAAAAGAGGGGCGAATTAACTCTACGGTCTCACGAAAAATAGGGTGGGTGTCGGTAAAATGATCAATCTCTCTGTGCAGTAATATTCCTTTTTGAAAAGACAAAGGGTATATATCATAACTATTTCCTTTAACAAAATCTCCTATGAAATTGCCAACGGCCACCTTACGGTTTGTTCCTGAGAAGTATATATGGGCTAGATAGTTCAAATTAAAAATTCTAATAATTTATCATAAAGGTGATTCTCTGCAAAGTTAATCAATTACTTCTTAAATAGTATTTGTTTTATTAAACTTAATAATGTATCTTGTTTATTATCGGATAGTTATGTTTATTCAGCTCTCCTTAAAATGAATCATCTCTGATTGCAGGCCGTTTTCAGATATGTAATCGTTTATGACCTCAAGAAACTGTGCGCCAAATCGTGCAAGTTTCTTTTTGCCGAATCCATAGATTTTTAGAAGATCCTTATCGGTCTCAGGCATATAATCGGCCATCTGCACAAGTGTTTTTGTTGAAGCAACAATATATGGTGGTAAGTTTTCATTTTCGCTCATATAGTTACGTATCTGCACAAGTTCGTTTAACAAATCGGGGTGTTTTGATTTCAATTGTACACTGGTCTTGCCTCTGCTATAAGACTTTACATTGAAGTCTGGCATCTTAAATTTATTGCGTGATTCATAATATAATTCAACGCTAAAATTACTTACTGTTGCATTTATAAGATGCCTTTTTAATGATATAGCGTTAAATATTGACGAAATAGATTCATCATATTCCTTGGAATTTGTTTTGCTGTCTGTTGTAGCAGGTGATTTCTTAAGAGTGTTTATGAGGATTTCTAGCTTTTCAGTAAAGTAGGTTGAGGATGAAGACAACCTTTCTGTAAGTAACTGAGTGTCTACATTTTCTTTGTTGACGATTTGCTTTAGTTGATTTCTGAATTTATCTCCTATCTTTTGAATGTGCTCCAATTGTTTATTAATGTCTTTTATAAATGGAATTGTTTCTTCATTAAATGATGGTTCTTCTCCTTTTGTTGCTTTATACCATGATTTTGCAGAACTATATATTGTATTAAAATCATACAATTGGAGTAGCATCGAAATCTTGAACTCCTTGCGAGCGCACTCTAATTCATGGTTAACAAATGCTTCATCGGGTTTTGATGATGAGAACTCTATTACTTGATTATCAATACATATGCTTTCAGAGTTAATCGGACTTTTCAAAACTATACCTTCTATAGATTTGCATCTGCTTAATGCAACATAAACTTGTCCGGGTGAGAAAGCCTTACCAGCATCAATCACTGCTTTTTCAAATGTTAAACCCTGACTTTTATGGATAGTAATTGCCCATGCTAAACGCAAAGGTATTTGTTCAAACGTGCCAATAATTTCTTCCTCAATAGTATTCGTTTCTGAATTTGTATTATATCGGATATTTTCCCAGGTTAGGGTGTGTACTTCAATCTCGTAAGAATCACCAGGACATTCCACCGTGATAATATCGTCTTTAATAGAACTTACAATACCTATTTTACCATTATAAAAACGTCGAGGTATTTCAGTGTCATTTTTCACAAACATTACTTTAGCCCCCTCTTTCAATTCAAGAACTTGATCAAGAGGAAAAGCATTTTCTGGAAATGATCCATGTACTTTTGCATGAAATTCATGAATAGGGGTTGTGAGTTTTTCCAATTCAATTCTGTTTATATTATCAGCACTGTAATTGTGTGTTGTAAGTGTTATATAATAATCATCAGCTGTTGGAGTAAAGTTGGGGTTGTATCTGCTTTTAAGTAAGTTGGCACCTTCTATTGAAAGCGAGTTGTTTCTCACCTCATTTAAAACTTTGATAAATTGATTATCTGATTGCCTATATATTTTGTCGAACTCCAGATGAATTAGTGGGTAATTCTGAATCACATGACTATGAAAAAAATACGCACTTTTGTAATAATCCGATACTATACTCCACTCATTAGTTTTAGCAACCGGAGAAAGCTGGTGCATGTCGCCAATTAATATCATTTGCACACCTCCAAATGGTTCATTTCGTCTATTACGTACAGCTCTTAGTACTACATCTATTGCATCTAATACATCTGCACGAACCATGCTGATTTCGTCTATAATAAGCACTTCTAGCTCACGTATTACACTTCGTCGGTTTTTACTCATTTTAATTTGAGATATGAGTAGAGACTGCAATTCAGGTGTGGGCTTGAAAGGTGTAAAAGGTAGCTGAAAGAAGGAGTGTATGGTTGTTCCCCCTGCATTTATAGCTGCTACACCGGTAGGTGCAACAATTGCAATTTGCTTGTTTGTCTCTTCACGGAAATTGCGGAGGAACGTAGTTTTGCCAGTTCCGGCCTTACCTGTTATAAAGATGTTTCTATCAGTATTTGTTGCGAATTCCATGGCGCACTCGTAAGGATTGCTGTAATGCATAGACATAATTTATTGTTGATGTTGATTTTAACAAATTTACAAAAGTTTTTGGTTCTATGAAAATTAAGCTTGGTAAAGGAGCTAACTAATTTCAAATTTAGTATCTTTGAAAAGAGCAACATAAACCTTGTTTTGTTAATTATTGTGCTTTAATTTTAAATATAAACCATTTATTATGAGGTGTTTGAATTTAGTTTTGTTAATTCTTGTGATATTTTCAACTATAGCTACAGGTCAGGTGCCACAAGAGGTTGAAAGTGAGCTCGTTTTATTGAATGTAAAAACTGGCAAAGAGAGGGTTGTATTGAGAGAAAAGCGTCATTTTGAAGCACCAAACTGGTCGAGAGATGGAAAGTTTTTAATTATTAATTCAAATGGAAAGCTTGAAAAAGTATCGGTCAAAGGTAAGAAAATTGGATATATAGATACAGGATTTGCAGACAATTGCAATAATGATCACGGATTAACTTTTGATGGTAAGTGGTTAATAGTAAGTCACAATGATTCAAGAGTTAGTTCTACAGGAGGAAATTCAAGAATATTTATTTTGCCTGCATCTGGCGGAGTGCCCAGATTGATAACTGCAAATTATCCAAGCTACTGGCATGGTGTAAGTCCCGACAACAGGTGGATTACATATTGTGCTATGAGAGATGGTAAGTGGGATATTTACAAAACAGATGTAATAAAAGACGAAGAGATACGATTAACAGATGCCGAGGGTTTAGATGATGGTCCGGAGTTTAGCTATGATGGACAGTGGATATACTTCAATAGTCACAGGACTGGAAGAATGCACATATACAGAATGCGTCCAGATGGTACTGAACAGTCTCAGCTAACATTTGATGATTACGATAATTGGTTTCCTCATCCTTCGCCAGACAATAAAAATGTAGTATATATATCATATATTGAGGATCAGAAAGGAGGACATCCGTTTGGTAAAGATGTAAAAATCAGACTAATTAATGTTGATACTAAAGAGGTTAAAGATTTAACCCCCATTTTCTATGGGGGTCAAGGGTCTTTAAATGTACATAGCTGGTCGCCTGATGGAGATAGTATAGCTTATGTAAGATATATAAAAGGTGATGTTACTTCAAATGAATAAATATTGAAGTACGTTCGCGTTTCTCTAGATTCTTTGTGCGATGACCTTTTCCTGTAGTATCTTCCATAAGTAATATTTCACCAGTTTGAAACTGACGTATTTCACCTAAAGATGTTTTAATTTCAACACCACCATCCAGTAATACAATAAATTGTCTTTGAGGTGCAAGATGAAAGTCGTAGTTGTAGTCGGGAGATACCTTCCTGAACTGCAGTGACTTTACATTAATACTATCTGATAGTTGTCCAATCTCACCATTATCGAAAAGCTCAATATCTACATCTTCAAATCTAGAATCCCCATTAATATCACTATAAACTCTTGTAACTTTCATGTAAGTTTTATATCTGTTTGAAAATTAATTTATTAACTGATTTTATCTCATCTTCAGAGATTGTATGCCCTCTATTCTCATATACTCTCTCAATAACGTTTGCGTTCATCTCACGTGCAATTTCTGAAGAGGCGTAGACCCTTTCGAGAGGCACATGAAAGTCGGGGTTACTAGTGCCAAAAAAGACAGGAGTCTGCTCAAAATCACCACTATAATTGTCTCTTTTGATATTATGGCCAATAAGTCCCCCTGTAAATATAACAACCCCACCATATTTCTGCGCATTACGAGTAGTATATTCAGCAACAAGACATGCACCTTGAGAGAAGCCTAGAAAAAAGATATCTTTTGCAGCAATTCCAGACTCTATAACTTTGTCCACTGTCTGTTTCACTATATTTAAAGCTGAGCTTAACCATGGTTCATTTTCTTGCACCGATGCCATGAAAGAGTGGGGATACCATGTGTTGTTTGTGGCTTGAGGAGCTAGTAAAGCGTATCCTTCAACGTTTAGTTGATTGCTAAGCGAAAGTATGCTTTCAGCTGTTGCCCCTCTGCCATGAATCATAATCAATGCTTTCTTTGCATTTTCTAAATCTGCACCTGCCTGCTTAATATTTAATATGTGACTCATTTTAATTTTAAATTTATTGTAGTATTTATAATTCGGGTAAAACAGCTTCAATTTTACTTCTCATGTTCTCATACTGAGTAGGTAGTTTTAATGAAGTACCTAACTCTAGTAGTGGCTCATCTACAGTAAATCCTGGATTATCAGTAGCTATTTCAAAAAGTACACCACCTGGTTCGCGGAAATACAATGAGAAAAAGTAGTCTCTATTAATTTTTGGTGTAATATTTAATCCGGCAGACACAACCCTTTCTCTAACCTCCATAAGTACATTATCGTCTTTAACCCTGAATGCTATGTGGTGGTTTGTACCTGCGGCGTTTCTTCCGTATGGAGCACTTGAATCTTCAATTACATCAATAATATTAGCAGTATCAATTGTGTCAGTTTCGAAACGATATCGATTACCTTCTTTCTTTACCATTGAGTAACCCAATATATCTGTAAGCACTTTAGATGTGGCATCAATAGACCTGAGAGTTAGTGTAACATTGTGAAATCCTCTTATTGCCACATCCTTAGAAATATCATTTGTGGTCCAAGGCTCACGTAAATCATCCTTATTAGGCACGATAAGCTGAAGTTGCATACCATCAGGATCATTAAAAGAGAGTGTCTTCTCACCAAATACTTCACTTTCAATTGACGAGATTCCCTGTTTGTCGAGACGTTCTTTCCAAAATACAAAACTACCTTCAGGCACTGAGTACCCAGTGTGTGTTGCCATTCCAGCTCCATTTATTCCCTTGCCAATACCCTCCCAAGGGAAAAAAGTAATAATAGATCCGGGAGATCCCTGTTCGTCACCAAAATAGAAGTGATAGGTGCTAGGATCATCAAAGTTGACAGTTTTCTTAACCATTCTCAATCCCAATACATCTGTATAGAAATGATGGTTTTTTTTAGCATTATTGGAAATGGCTGTTACATGATGAAGTCCTAATATATCTTTGTTCATAATAAATAATATTTATATTAATTGATTTGTTATAGAGGTGTAACAATCGATTTAACATTTTGTTCTATGACCTTACGAATGCAAATATTTACACCAACTACTATAAAATGACCATAATATAATTTGTGTTATTTTATTAACTATCAAATTAATTGCTACTTTTGTTGCGATATATGCTAAGAGTGTTATTTTGTTTATTCAAATATTAAATCTCTAATAAAAGCAAAAAATGAAACTAATTAAAAAAGCAGGTTTTATACTTGCAATTCTATTCACAACTATGAGTATAAAAGCACAAAGTGTTGCAGGCGACTGGAAAGGTACATTATCGGTACAAGGTATTAACCTGGAGATTATATTTCACATAACAGATGAAGATGGAGAACTGGCAGGTACAATGGATGTGCCTGCACAAGGTGCAACCGGAATACCTGTAGATGTGATTGAACTTAATGGGAATGAGATAAAGCTAGGTGTATCATTGGCACAAATAACCTACAAAGGTGAGTTAACTGCTGATAGTATTTCTGGTGTTTATCAACAAGCAGGAATGTCCCTCGACTTAACATTGAAAAGATATGAAAACAGACTACCGGGTAACACTGATTTAGTATCTACTGACGAGGAGCTGAAATCACTTATAGCTTACGATGAAGGAGATTATAAATATAGTGTAGCTGATTATTTTGCCAGACCAAACGCTTCATCTTTTCAACTTTCACCAAATGGCAAATATATGTCTTATATGGAAAAAGATGGATTAAAGAACCATGTTTATATAAAAGATCTGGCAACAGAAAAGGTAGTCCGTGTTATTGAAGAGAGAGAAGAACCTATAAAAGGTTATGGGTGGATTAACGATGAGCGGCTCTTTTATATGATGGACAATGGAGGTAATGAGAACTATCATATTTATGCTGCTGATATTGATGGGGCCAATGTATTGGATCTTACGCCGTTTGACGGAGTTAGGGCTGGTATTGTTTCATTGTTGAAAGAACAGAAGGATTACATAATTATCTCAATGAATAGAGATAACCCACAAGTATTTGAGCCTTTTAAACTTAATGTGGTAACTGGCGAACTTGAGAAGCTGTATGAAAATGATGATCCTGCAAACCCAATTCAGGGGTACGACTTTGACAAGGATGGTAATCTGCGCGGTTATACTAGGATGGTCAATGGTATTGAGATGGAATTTTACTATAAAAACAGTGAAACAGATGAGTTTGAATTGAAGAAAAAAACTAACTGGGATGATAGTTTCTCAATTATTTCTTTTAATTATAATACTCCTTATCCTGATGATGCATATATTGTAACCAATCTTGATAGTGATAAAACGCGAATTGTACTTTATGATTTAAAAAACGATAAGGAAATTGAAGAGCTGTTCAATAATGCTCAATATGACGTTTCTGGAATGGGTTTATCTCGTAAGCGAAATTATGAAATAGACTACTTTAGTTTTGAGGGAGAGAGGTCAGAAATAATACCTGTTAGTAATCTTTACAAAGAGATTCATGAGGGAGTAAAAAATACTTTCCCGGGTAAGATTTACAGAGTTGTAGATTTTGATGACGATGAGAATAAGTTTCTAATAATTCTGCAAAGTGACAGACTATACGGTACATATTATGAGTATGATGTTAAATCAAAAGAATTTACTCTATTATATGATCTGATGCCACAGCTTAAGGAGGAAGATATGGCTGAGATGAGACCTATAAGTTTTAAAAGTCGCGATGGATTAACAATACATGGATATATTACACTTCCCAAAGAGGCGCAAGAAGGTAAAAAAGTTCCTATGGTAGTAAATCCTCACGGCGGACCACAAGGAATTCGCGACTCTTGGGGCTTTAATCCCGAAACACAGCTGTTTGCTAGCAGAGGTTATGCAACTTTACAAGTAAACTTTAGAATTTCAGGAGGTTATGGGAAGGAGTTCTTGCGAGCAGGATTTAAACAGATTGGCCGTAAAGTAATGGATGATGTTGAAGATGGTGTTCTTTATGCAATTTCACAAGGATGGGTTGATAAAGATAAGATAGCTATATATGGTGGGAGCCATGGTGGATATGCTACGTTAATGGGATTAGTTAATACACCCGAGTTGTATACGTGTGGTGTAAATTATGTTGGCGTGTCGAATATTGAAACATTTTTTTCATCATTTCCTGAATATTGGAAACCACTAACTGAAATGGTAAAAGAGATATGGTACGATCTTGATGATCCTGAAGAGAAGGCTATAGCTAGAGAGGTGTCGCCTGTATACAGAACAGACAGGATAATTAAACCTGTATATGTGGTTCAGGGGGCAAATGATCCACGTGTTAATATTAATGAGTCCGACCAGATAGTTACAGCTCTTCGTGAAAAAGGTTTAGAGATACCATATATGGTAAAATATAATGAAGGTCACGGATTCTTCCGTGAGGAGAACCGAATGGATTTTTACAGCACTATGTTAGGTTTCCTGGCGAAATATCTAAAATAAAGTTATAATAGAAAATGTTCCAGAACTACATTCGTTCTGGAACCTCA
>CAYZHS010000083.1:0-8015 GCA_964478295.1 uncultured Proteiniphilum sp.
ATAAACAATTATGGATAGTATTCAATTAAACATCAAACATCTTGCAGGCTTAGTTACTGAAGAAGAAATACTTCAAAAATCGGAACTAGCTTCAGCAGCAAATCAGGCTCTTTATGATGGCACTCGTGAAGGCAGCGATTTTTTAGGGTGGGTAGAACTACCATCTTCTATAACAGAAGAGAACTTCAGAGATATAGAAGATACTGCTACGGTACTTAGAACTCATTGCGACACAGTTGTTGTAGTAGGTATTGGAGGCAGTTATCTAGGAGCTCGTGCAGTGATAGATGCACTTTCTAACTCCTTCGACTGGTTGCAGGAAAAAGATAAGAGAAAAAACCCGGTTGTGCTTTATGCCGGAAACAATATTGGCGAAGATTACCTTCACGAATTAATGTCGTTTCTGGAAAACAGAGAATTTGGTATTATAAATATTTCAAAATCTGGCACAACAACAGAACCTGCAATAGCATTCAGATTGCTGAAGGATATGCTAGAAAAGAAAGTTGGTTTAGTGGAAACAAAAAATCGTATTGTTGCTATCACCGATGAATCGAAAGGAGCTTTACGCACACTTGCAGACAGTGAAGGATATAAAACGTTTGTAATTCCTGATAATGTAGGTGGTAGATACTCTGTTTTAACACCGGTTGGATTGCTTCCAATTGCTGTTGCAGGAATAAATATTAGAAAACTTGTTCAAGGTGCAGTTGAGATAGAAAAGGGTACCGGTACCTCAACATCATTCGACTACAATTTGCCAGCAATATATGCCGTGATACGTAACGAACTGTACAAAAGAGGCAAAAAAATTGAAATACTTGCTAACTATCACCCAAAACTTCACTTCTTAGCAGAGTGGTGGAAACAGTTATTTGGTGAAAGTGAAGGTAAAGAACAGTTAGGAATTTTCCCGGCTGCAGTAGATTTCACTACAGACCTGCACTCTATGGGTCAATGGATACAGGAAGGGGAACGTACAATCTTCGAAACTGTTATTTCTGTAAAACAACCTGACAATAAAGTTAGAATACCTCATGATGACAGAGACCTCGACGGTTTAAACTACCTGGAAGGAAAACGTGTTGATGAAGTTAATAAAATGGCTGAATTAGGCACTCGAATTGCTCATGTTGACGGAGGTGTACCAAATCTTCTGATCGAGATTCCGGAACTGAATGAGAAATATATGGGGCAACTTATCTACTTCTTCGAAAAAGCTTGTGGTATAAGTGGTTATCTATTAGGCATCAATCCTTTTAACCAGCCGGGAGTGGAAGCTTATAAAAAGAATATGTTTGCTTTACTGGAAAAACCAGGCTTTGAGGAAGCCTCAAAAGCTATAAAACAAAAAATTTAAGGTTTTATATCATTACATTATAAAACACCGGTACAGATTACTGCCGGTGTTTTTTTATTAATATTTCGGGTTTGCCAAATAGAGATATTTCGACTATATTTGATAAAGAAATGGAATCAATTATGGAACAAAAAAACAATCTAGAACTAGTATTATCAGCATATTTACAAAGTAATAAATACAAAGAATTTGAACTCAAATCAGTTATATTTGACATGGATGGGGTTTTGTACGACTCTATGCCAGCTCACGATAAATCGTGGAGACTTACTATGGAAGAGCTCAATTTAAAATATGAACCTAATGAGTTTTACCTTCAGGAAGGCAGGTTAGGGAAGGCAACAATTAATGAAATTTTTCAACGTAATCTTCAACGCGATTCTACAGATGAAGAAGAGAATAATATATATTCCCGCAAATCTGAACTTTTTCAACAATTTAATAAAAGAGGCACTATGCCCTACGCAAGCGAGACACTTAGTTTTGTGAAAAGTAAAGGGTTAACACCTGTATTGGTAACAGGCTCTGGACAACCATCTCTTTTAGATAAACTAGACAACCACTTTCCGGACATATTCACTCCAGAAACAATGGTAACAGCATTTAATGTAAAAAATGGCAAACCAAACCCTGAACCTTTTATAATGGGATTAAAAAAAGCTGGCAACCTCACACCTAATCAAGCTATTGTTATTGAAAATGCACCTTTAGGTGTTCAAGCTGCAGTTGGAGCTGGCATTTTTACTATAGGCGTTAATACCGGACCTCTTCCGGACAAAGTACTTACAGACGCAGGAGCATCACTTATATTCCACTCTATGAAAGAGTTATATGACAATCTTCCAATTATTTTATTTAATATCAGAGAGATAGTACTACATAACTAAATATTTTTTATCTTTGTTTATACTTTTTAAACAACAAGCTAATCGCATGAATATAAATGAATTGGGTTTTATTAGAGTTGGTTCATCTACCCCATTAGTTAAGGTGGCAGATTGTGATTACAATATTTCTGAAATAAAAAAAGTTATTGAAGAGGCTGTTCAAGCTAATGTGCAAATCTTATGCTTTCCCGAGCTAAGTATTACCTCTTATAGTTGTGGAGATCTTTTTTATCAGAAAGAATTACAAGAAAAGGCAATATCTTCCTTAATTGGACTTTCGGAATTTGTGAAAGAGAAGGGAAGTATAATAGTTATCGTTGGATTGCCATATCGAATTAAGAATAGCCTGTTCAATATGGCTGCGGTTCTTTCAAGAGATGGAATAACTGGAATGGTTCCAAAAACATATCTTGCAAACAGCAGCGAATATCAGGAAAAAAGATGGTTTGCAACTAAATCAGAGCTCTCAGATTTTTCAACAATCATAAATGGTGAACTTGTTCCATTATCAAATGGCACTACAATATTTCACACACCATTTGGCAAATTTGGTATTGAGATTTGTGAAGATTTATGGGTGCCGGTACCTCCTTCTTCTGAACCGGAAATGCAAGATGCAGATATAATATTTAATCTTTCGGCAAGTAATGAGCTAGTTGGCAAAAACAGATATAGAAGATCTCTGGTAAAACAACAATCGGCACGATCCAATTGTGCTTATGTATACACTTCAGCAGGTGTAGGGGAATCTTCAACTGATATTGTGTTTTCAGGGGCTTGTTTCATAGCTGAGAATGGCAAACTGCTCTCTGAATCAAAAAGATTCTCTCTTGATAATGAATTAATTATTGCTGACATCGACGTAAACTTAATTCGCCAAGACAAATTAACAAATACCAATTATCATTCGGTTGACTCTGGAAATATAATGGAAATTGATTGCGAAGTTGATGCTATTTCTCCTAACAAAATGATAAGAGAAATCAACCCTTACCCATTTATACCAACAAATGAGTCTATGGATGAAGAACTATCGGATGTTTTTAATATTCAGACACATGGACTTGCTAAACGCTTAAGACATATAGGTGCAGACAAAGCTGTAATTGGTATATCTGGTGGCCTCGACTCAACTCTGGCACTATTGGTTACAGTTAAAACTTTTGAAACATTGGGTATCTCACATAAGAATATTCATGCCATTACAATGCCAGGCTTGGGAACTACAAACAGAACATACTCAAATGCCATATCTCTCATAAAATCATTGGGAGTTACAGAAAAGGAGATATCAATAAATGAAGCAGTCAAGCAGCACTTTAATGACATAGGGCATGATTTAAACAAACATGACATAACTTTCGAGAATAGTCAGGCAAGGGAGCGTACTCAGATATTAATGGATTACGCAAATATGATAAATGGACTTGTTGTAGGAACAGGCAATATGTCGGAACTTGCTTTAGGGTGGACTACATACAATGGTGATCAGATGTCGATGTATGCTGTGAATTCGGGGATTCCCAAGACTTTAGTTTCAACTCTTACCAGGTGGATAGCAAAGACATCACTAAAAGAAGAATCAAAAAATATTGTTCTCGACATATTAGACACTCCTTTCAGTCCTGAATTACTACCTGCGGACAGCGAAGGTAATATTGCTCAAAAAACTGAACAGGTTGTGGGACCATATGAGTTACACGATTTCTTCTTACATCGTATGCTTAGATATGGTGAAAAGCCTTTGAAAACTCTTTTTATGGCAAAGACTGCTTTTGACAATAAATACTCTATCGAAGTAATAAAGAAATGGTTGATAACATTCTACAAAAGATTCTTTTCTCAACAGTTTAAGAGATCGGCTATGCCAGACGGCCCTAAAGTAGGTTCAATTAACTTGTCGCCTCGTGGCACATGGAGAATGCCAAGTGACGCTGAAGTAAACACCTGGCTGGAAGAGCTAAACAATTTTGACTGATCAAATTAACACTATGCATCAACTCGTATCTCTATTTACTGAATATACCGGGAAAAATAATCCTGATGTAGAAGCCCTGCCAACATCAGGATCTAACCGTAAATATTTTAGGTTAAAGCAAGGAAACATATCGCTTATCGGTGTTTTTGGTGAATCGGTTGAAGAAAATAATGCATTTATTTATTTAGCTAATCATTTTCACAATAAAGGGTTGAATGTCCCCGAAGTAGTTGCTGTATCAGATGATAAAGTATTTTACTTACAACAAGACTTGGGAGATTCTATCCTTTTTGATTTAATAAAAGGTGGTAGACTAACCGGTGTATTTAGTCACGAAGAAAAAGAGTTACTACATAAAACTATCTCTAAGCTAGCTGAGTTTCAAACTAAAGGAGCCGAGGGCTTAAATTTCGATGTATGTTACCCTCTCCCTGAATTTAACAAACGCTCTATTCAATGGGATTTAAACTACTTCAAGTATAATTTTCTAAAAACAACCGGACTTGAGTTTAGTGAAGATCAACTAGAAGACGACTTTGAGAAGATAGCAGAAAATCTACTAAAAGACAGCTCAAATTCTTTTATGTATAGAGATTTCCAGTCGAGAAACGTAATATTTCTTGAGGGAGAGCCTTACTTTATAGACTTTCAGGGTGGAAGAAAAGGACCTGTTTATTATGATGTAGCATCTTTTTTATGGCAAGCTAAAGCAAACTTTCCTTCAGAATTAAGAAATGAGCTTATTCAGACATATATTACATCATTAAAGAAATTTCAAGATGTAGATGCTTCTGACTTCAACGAGAATTTACGTCATTATATCCTATTCAGAACGCTTCAAGTGTTGGGAGCTTATGGATTCAGAGGTTATTTCGAGAAGAAGCCTCATTTTATACAAAGTGTTCCATTTGCTTTAAACAACCTGAGAGAATTACTTGAAGATGGTTTTAAAGAATATCCATACCTAGACAGCATACTTAGAAAAATGGTCAGCCTAAAGCAGTTTGCCGATACTCAAAAACGTGAACTGACGGTAAGAGTATTTAGCTTTGCATATAAAAAAGGTGTTCCAAATGACATCTCCGGAAATGGAGGAGGATATGTTTTCGATTGCAGAGCAATAAATAACCCTGGTAAATTCGAGAAATATAGCAAGGTAACAGGATTAGATGAGCCTGTAATTAAATTTCTTGAAGATGATGGAGAGATAGTAGAATTTCTAGACAACATATATCCATTAGTCGACAAGCATGTAAAACGATATATAGATAGAGGATTTACAGATCTGATGATTTCATTTGGTTGCACCGGGGGACAACACCGATCTGTATACGCAGCTCAGCATGTAGCAGAACATATCAACGTTAAATTTGGTGTTAAGGTATCACTTATACACCGTGAACAAAATATAGAACAGGAGTTTAAGTAGCATGAAAGCAATGATTTTTGCTGCAGGTCGTGGCACCAGGCTTAAGCCACTAACTGATACGATGCCTAAAGCACTTGTACCTGTAGGCGGAACACCTCTACTACAACATACAATAGAAAAACTAAAGCAATCTGGTTTTGATGAAATTATAATAAATATCCATCATTTCGCAGATCAAATTATAGAATTTGTATTATCAAAAAACAGCTTCAATATTAAAATTGAATTTTCGGATGAAAAAAACAAACTTCTCGATACAGGTGGTGGAATAAAAAAAGCATCTCACTTCTTCAATGATAACAAACCATTCCTTATACATAATGTAGATATTTTATCTGACATAAACCTTAATGAACTTTATCACTACCACGAGAAAACAAATTCTGCCGCTACACTAGTTTGCAGCGAAAGAGAAACTTCACGCTTTTTGCTTTTCGACAACAATAACATGCTAAAGGGATGGATAAACAAAAGTAGTGGAGAAACAAAATCACCAATACCTGATTTTAATCCCTCGCAATATAAAGAATTAGCTTTTTCTGGAATACATATACTTAGCACTTCATTGTTAAAAAATATGATTGATTTCCCTGATAAGTTTTCTATTATTGATTTTTACTTATCTCTTTCTCCCCATAAACAAATAGTTGCTTATACTCCTGCTGATTTTCACATGATTGATGTTGGGAAACCTGGATCATTAAAGGAAGCAGAGAATTTTCTTCAGCTTTAGTCATTTATTTAAGACGGCACATTATTAGAATACGTTCGATATGTTTTAACATTTCACGGTTAATTATTATTAAACACGTAATATTTAATAAATATTTTTAGTTAATCTCTTGCTTTAATACTTTATTTATATTTTATTTGTAGTCGATTTTAATTAGTAAATATTGTTTTAGTTTATTTCAGCTACATCAGCAGTGATATTATAATCGATTGAATATTGTTTGTAATAAAAAGACCCCTATGGCAAAATATGAAGAATTGGAGAGTTTATATAAAAAAGAACTACTAGAGAATGTAGTACCTTTTTGGCTTTCAAAGTCACAAGACGAAATAAATGGTGGCTACTTCACCTGTCTTGACAGAGAAGGAAATGTATTTGACACAGATAAATTTATTTGGTTGCAAGGTCGCCAAGTTTGGCTTTTTTCAATGCTATATAACAAGGTGGAGAAAAAACAGGAATGGCTTGACTGTGCAATTCAAGGAGCAGAATTTCTTAAGAAATATGGCCATGATGGTAACTACAACTGGTACTTTTCACTCACACGTGAAGGTGAACCTTTAGTTGAACCATACAACATTTTCTCTTATACTTTTGCCACAATGGCTTTTGGACAACTTAGCTTAGCAACTAATAACAGCGAATATGCAGAGATTGCAAAAAAGACATTTGATATTATTATTTCTAAGCAAAGCAACCCAAAAGGTAAGTGGAATAAATCATATCCGGGAACACGTCAGCTGAAAAGCTTTTCTTTACCGATGATTCTTAGCAATCTAACCTTAGAGATAGAACATCTTCTTGACAAAGAAACGGTTGAAAAAACTATGAATGATTGTATCCACGAAGTAATGGATATATTCTTAAGGCCTGAGCTTGGAGGAATTATTGTAGAAAATCTAAATTCAGATGGCTCCTTATCAGATACATTTGATGGACGTTTAGTTAATCCCGGTCATGGGCTCGAGTCGATGTGGTTCATTATGGACCTGGCAGTCAGGCTCAACAGAAAAGATTTAATAGAAAAAGCAGTTAAAACTACTATAACATTAATGGAATATGGATGGGATGAAAAATATGGAGGTATTTTTTATTTCATGGATCGTAAAGGTTTCCCACCTCAGCAATTAGAGTGGGATCAGAAACTTTGGTGGGTACACATTGAAGCACTAATAGCGCTTTTGAAAGGATATCAACTAACAGGATCTGAGGAATGCCTAGCCTGGTTTAATAAACTTCACGACTACACTTGGAAACACTTCAAAGACCCCAAACATCCTGAATGGTGGGGATATTTAAACAGAGAAGGTGAGGTTTTACTAGATCTAAAAGGCGGTAAATGGAAAGGTTGTTTTCATGTACCAAGAGGTCTATATCAGTGCTGGAAGACATTAGAGAAGATTAATTGTTCTGAGGACTCAGCCTTAAAGGAGAGATTGTCAGCTGCTTCCGATAAATAATTAATGAATAGAGAATTTATAATCAGATTATAAAACCATGTTACTAATTGAGAAATGAAAATGAAAATTCGAAAAACAGAAAAAGCAACGAAGGGATGGCTATTAAGTCTATTCCTGATTTTTAGTTCAATCTCACTTTATGCACAAAACATAACAGTGAGCGGAACA
>CAYZHS010000084.1:0-7932 GCA_964478295.1 uncultured Proteiniphilum sp.
TACTATGTTTTTTTCAAAGAATATTATCTTCTTATTTAACTATTTTCATATTATAGATTGAAATCTTCTGCAATTATAAGAAAAATAAACTAAACTTTACACAAAAATGGACAATTATAATTGTGCAGGAGGTGCGACTTATCGACTCAATTGACTAATGATCAATAAGTATTATCTGGAATTATTCTATATAACCAACATTTTTATCTAATTTTGCAGTAAATAGACATACGTTATGCATCATTCTTCAATAGTAAAAATGAAGCCATCGATGAAGATGGCAGATCAGATAGACTCGAACCCGAGGTTGCTGCTTATGTTGCAGCATTTTGGCATCGATTTCAGGGTGAGCGATCTTACAGTTTCGCAACTTTGTGCTCAGTATAAAATAAGTGAGAGTCTTTTTGTTGATATAGCCAATTTGTACAACGGTTTTGGGGCTAAGAAAAACCATACTTACTCTAAGCAGGATCTTTTGCAGGTGATTGATTTTCTAAAAAATACACATCACTATTATCGTTCTGATATGTATCCTCAGATAAATTATTATATACATAAACTGCAGGAGAATCACCCGGAGGTGGAGCTTAGGCTGATAGAGAAGTTTTTTGACGAATATTTTACTGAGGTTAAAGAGCACCTTGATTATGAAGATGATATAGCGTTTCCGTATTTTATAAAGCTACTTGAAGAAAATGGCACTAATGAGGCTCGCGAGTTATACTCATCGAAGGAGTATAGCGATCATCACTCGGATATTGAACTGAAACTGCACGACTTAAAGAATCTTCTGCTCAAGTATGTGAAGGTGGATAACGATTTGGATTTACGCAGGAAGCTGTTTTTTGCGCTGTATGAACTTGAGTTTGATTTATATATACACTCTCTTATTGAGGAGTCGATATTAATTCCGTCGGGCTTAAAAATCGAAAGTAAAGAAAATGCATAAGAATCCACTTCATATTTTAATTCTGGAGGGCTCGAAGATTATATTTGAGGGACTTCATTCGATTCTTTATCAATCGGACCTGGATTGCAGGATTTACAGAATTGAGGCTATTGATGAGCTGAACGGAATTCTGGAAACCGAGAAGATTGATGTTTTTATCTCGAGCTTGCTTCACTTTGTGAACAGGGAGAAGGAGATTAAAAAGTTTAGGAAGGAGCACCCGAACATTTCTATTGTTGGCATCGATTATGGGATGATGCATAAGCCTGCAGCTGAGCCTGATGCTCTATTTTCGCTATACGACACTCCTGAGCATATTGTGAATCTGATATCGCGGCTTGATAGTAAGAACAAAAACATATCGAAGCAAAACGAAAAAGATGACAACCTGACCAAAAGGGAGATTGAGGTGCTTACCGGAATTGTGAATGGTAAGCTGAATAAAGAGATAGCGGAATATCTCAATATCAGCATACATACGGTTGTGAGGCACAGGAAAAACATTACCACTAAAACGGGCATCCGCAGTCAGTCGGGCCTCACCATTTACGCTATATCTAAGAAGATTGTGGATATAGAAGATATAGAGCTTTAGAACTGATAGTTTATTGTTGCTGCAAAGTTTGCAGGATCTGTCTGATTTAAATATCCTCCTCTGTAGTAGGATGTATAACCTTTGGAATTGAATATATTATTGAAAAACAGTCGCATCTGCACCCTGTTTATTCTATAGCCGGCCTGAATATTGAATGTTGTGTATGCATCGGCTATAAATGGTTTTGTATCTGGCTCTACGTTGTGGCCGGGCAGCACTTGATATGTATACTCGGCAAAAGGTCGTTGCCCCACATAATAGAGACCTGCACCTAGCGACATGTTTCTGAGAAACCCTTCGAAGAATGTGTAGTTGAACCATCCGTTGGCCATATGGTTTGCGGTGTTCATTGGTGCTGAACCTTCGTGGTAGTAGGGACTGTCGTGATAGCCTGCATCGAGGTATGAGTAACCGAGTACGGCATCGAGATTGCTGAGAATCTTTCCGGTTAGCTCGAGCTCAACTCCCTGACGCTTAAGATTGCCCGCCTTTATATAGTAGCCCGTATTTCTTCCTGCATCGTCGAGCGCTGCATATGAGAGATTATTGTTGAGTATATTAAACCATGTGGCGTTGAATCTGAGTCGGTTGCCGAACCACTCAGTCTTTATACCTGCCTCGATTTGCTTTTCGCGTGTTGCACCAACCGGAGTAACCATATCTTCCAACAGATTGCCTGCACCCCGCAAAGAGGTGGTTGTGGTGTATGATGCAAACAGATTGATGTTTTTGACGGGTGTAATGATTAATCCAAACAGCGGATCCCAGACACTGCCACCTGTTGTTGAAACAGTACTGTTGGTTAGTCCGCTCATTTGACTATACCTTAAACCTAGCGACATCTTGAGATATTGATTGAAGGTCATAACTTCCTGAAGAAGCAGTCCGTATGCATAATCGCGTGAATTTACCGGATCGCCATTAACCAGCTTCACAGGAGGCAGATTGTTTGAAATTGACTGCAATACATCGATTGTATCTACTATTACAGAATTTGTGTTGATTGTAGTTACATCGGTCCACCTGTAATCGAGCCCCACATTGAAAGTATGCCTTACGCTACCTGTATATAAATCCTTTCCGATAAGATCGAGCTGAAAAACACCATTCTTATCGAGTCGCTCACTACCACTATAAGCCCTTGAACGCAGGTTGTAGTTGCCCGTTTGCGCTGCATTTCTGAGGGGACTTGCATGTGCTGCTAATTTGGTAACATTCATATCTGAGCCGGCATATGCAACCCTGATGCTAAGCCAGTTGCTGAGTGCTCTGTTGAGCTGTGCCATATAAGTAAGTGTGTTTGACACCTGACGGTCTGTTGAGAACCCCATAAACTTGTTGTTTGGCATATCATAAACATTATAAACGCTATCGGGCGACAGGTTGACCGTTCCCTGATCGGGCGTTCTTGAGTCGTGCATGAAATCCATCTCAACAGTTAACTGAGTTTTATTGTCGGGTCGCCATGCAAACGATGGGTTTATATATATTCTGTCTTTTGTTACGTGACTGCGATAGTTGTCGGCTTGCTCATATGCACCATTTATACGAAAAGCTGTGCGCTGCAACTTATCTGTAATGAACTGCACATCGAAGGTGGGACGAAGTAGTCCCCAGCTTCCGGTTCTGAAACCTACATTGCCCGAATTGATAAAGCGAGGGGTTTTGGTTGCAATATTTACAATTCCGCCGGCAGAGCCCAGGTCGTTGCCCAAGCCTTGTGCAATTGCGGCAGAACCTCTTAATATCTGTATTGTTTCTACACCTTGCATATCGGTAAGGAAGCCGGCGCCTCTGAAATCAGAATGAACCCTTACTCCGTTTTTTACTACCGGTATTCCTCTGTATCCGCGTGATGTTATACTCTCTGAAGTGTTTCCGAATGTTGCAAATGTGCCTAATCCGGGTGAATTTCTTACAGCATCGTTTAGTGTAAGCACGCCCTGATCGGCTATCATCTTCTGAGAAATAACTGAAATACTTTGCACTTGCTCATCGATACGCAATGGTATGCGTGTGAGTGCATCCATTTTTTCGGGTCGCTCTCGTCTTCTCCCAAACACTTCAACTTCAATTAATACCTGCTCATCTTGCGAAAGTACAAAGTGCTCATTCTTATTTTGATTCTGCTGAAAAACAATCTCCTTGGTTAGTGGTGTATATCCAACATAGCTAACTACTACAGAATATGTGCCTGAGGGTATATTCTTAACATTAAACTCACCGGCGATATCTGTGTCATCGCCAATGCCCAGTTGCTCGAGATAGACTGTTGCTCCGATAAGTTCGCTGCCCTCTTGATTGGTTACGGTGCCCGTGAATATATTGTGATTCTGACTGATTGCCATAAGCGTACCAGCCATAAATAGGATTAGGAAAATAATTAAATTTTTACTCATCTGATTTTTACATTACTTAATTAAAAGTTGATATTCAGTGTGCAAAGGAAGCTGAAATATTGGCGCGGCTCAATACCATTAAATTGCCATTTAACAATCAGCAAATACTTACATTTTATAACTTTATAGTGGCATTACATACTATTTCTCTCTAATTTCTTAAACTTTTTACAGTATTATATGTTTCAACCTTTTAAAAATCATTAAGCAATGAATCGTAAATTCATTTTTTATTCTTAAATATTAATCATAGATTTACGGTTTCTGAAAATTAATTATCGTATGAAAATTCACGAATACCAGGCAAAAGAGATGTTCTCGGCATATGGAATACCTGTGGACCAAAGTATAGTATGCCGCTCGGTGGAGGATGCAGTAAAAGCATATTCACGTATAGAATCGCAGAAAGTAATAGTTAAAGCACAAGTTCACACGGGGGGCAGAGGCAAAGCCGGGGGCGTGAAGCTTGCCGGTGACGAAATAGAGTTGCGCAAGCATGCTGCTGCCATTCTGGGAATGGATATTAAGGGATTTACTGTTGACCGTATTTTGGTGGGACAGGCTGTTAACATCTCTAAAGAATTTTATGTTAGCTATGTAATTGACCGACGTACAAAATCGACTATCCTGATGCTCAGCAAAGAGGGTGGAATGGATATTGAGGAGGTTGCAAGGGTGACTCCCGAAAAGATTCACAAGATTGTGATTGATCCTTCTGTGGGGGTGCCCGACTTTCTTGCGAGAGAGGCTGCTTTTAATCTTTTTGATGATATTAAGCTTGTGAGGCAGGCTGCTGTTATTATTCAGAAGCTCTACAAACTATTTGTTGAGTCTGATGCATCGCTGGCCGAGATTAATCCGCTTGTGTTAACTTCTGAAGGTGATATTGTGGCTATTGATGCTAAGATGACTTTTGATGATAATGCGCTGTTCAGACATCCTAAGGTGGCTGCCATGAACGAGCCTACTGAGGAGGAGAAGAAGGAGCTTTTTGCGAAAAGCAAGGGTTTTAGCTACGTAAATCTGGGTGGAGAGATTGGATGTATGGTTAATGGCGCCGGACTGGCTATGGCTACGATGGATATTATTAAGCTGTATGGTGGCAATCCGGCCAACTTTTTGGATATAGGTGGCAGCTCTAATCCGAATAAGGTAATTGAGGCCATGAAGTTGTTGCTTAACGATAAAAATGTGAAGGTTGTTTTGATTAATATATTTGGAGGTATTACTCGTTGTGATGATGTTGCAAGGGGACTTCTTGAGGCTTTTGACCAGATAAAGACTGATGTTCCGGTTGTTATACGACTTACGGGTACTAACGAAAAAGAGGGGCGTGCTTTGCTTGAGGGTACTTCTTTGCATGTTGCTGATACAATGGGAGAGGCTACTCAGAAAGCGGTTGATCTTGCAAAACAACTTCAATATTAATCATCATTAATCGATACTAATAACATAAAACTGAAAAACTAATTATGAGTATTCTTATAGATAAAAACACGCGACTTGTGGTTCAGGGAATAACTGGCAGGGATGGTGCTTTTCACTCTTCGAAAATGAAAGCATATGGAACAAATGTGGTTGGTGGCACTTCGCCGGGAAAAGCAGGAGAGTATGTGGATGGTGTTCCTGTATTTAATACTGTAAAAGATGCAGTGAACAAGGCAGGAGCTAATACATCGGTTATTTTTGTGCCGGCACCATTTGCAAAAGATGCTATGATGGAGGCTGCAGATGCGGGTATAGATTTGATTATTTGTATCACTGAGGGTGTTCCAACTCTTGATGTGGTGGAAGCATATCATTATATAAAGAGAAAAGGTGCAAATTTAATTGGACCAAATTGTCCGGGATTAATTTCGCCCGAGAAGAGTTTGGTTGGTATTATGCCAACAATGATATTTAAGAAAGGAAGTACCGGTGTGATAAGCAGAAGTGGCACGCTTACTTATGAGGTTGTTTATAATCTTACTGCCAAGGGTATGGGACAGTCTACTGCTGTTGGTGTTGGTGGTGATCCGGTTGTGGGACTCTATTACCAGGAGTTGCTGCATATGTTTGAGAATGACCCTGAAACCGACTCGATTGCTCTTATTGGTGAAATTGGTGGTGATGCTGAAGAGCAGGCTGCGGAGTATATTAAAAACCATATAACTAAGCCTGTGGTGGCTTTTATAGCCGGACAACAGGCGCCTCCAGGGAAACAGATGGGGCATGCGGGAGCTATTATATCCAGTGGATCGGGCACTGCAGCAGAAAAGATTGCAGCATTTGAGGCAGCGGGTGTGCCAGTTGCAAATGAGCCTAGTTTAATTCCTGATCTGCTAAAAAATATAATGTAAAGCGATTTTGCGCTTTTTGAAGATAACATAACGTTAATGTTTAAATGGGCTGTTAATTATTTAATTATATTTGCTCATCGTTAATTAATGAAAAACAATAATAAAGATAATGACTACAAGACGTAATTTCATCAAGAAAGTTTCAATTGGTACTGCTGCAGCATCTGTAGGCGGTGTTCTTCCGGGATTTAGTGCTAAAAGCTATAACAATATAGTTGGAGCCAATGATAAAATCAGAATGGCTGCCATAGGCGTTAACTCAAGAGGAAATGCATTAGCTGGTGGCTTTGCGAGAGAAGAGAATTGTGAAATCACATATGTATGCGATGTTGACAAGCGTGCTATGGACAAATGTTCGGCAAACGTGCAGAAAGTGGGTGGCAACACACCTAAACAGGAAAAAGATATACGCAAATTGCTTGAGAACAAAGATCTTGATGCAGTAATAATTGCTACTCCTGAACACTGGCATGCACCTGGTGCGCTTATGGCTATGCAAGCAGGAAAACATATTTACCTTGAGAAACCTACCGGACACAATCCAGCAGAAAATGAGATGCTGATGGATGCGGTAAAGAAATATAAGGTGGTAGTTGCAACAGGCATGCAAAGAAGATCGTGGCCAAATGTAATTAACGCTGTAAATGATGTTAGAAATGGTTTAATTGGCGATGTTCATTTTGGTAAATGCTGGTATGCCAATAATCGTGCTCCAATTGGTGTTGGTAAAGTTGCTGCAGTTCCTGAATGGCTAGACTGGGATTTATGGCAAGGTCCGGCTCCCCGTGTATCTAATTTCAAGGATAATGTTGTTCACTATAACTGGCACTGGTTTTATAATTGGGGAACAGGCGAATCGGGTAATAATGGTGTTCATTTCATCGATATTATACGCTGGGGTATGGGATTGACTTTCCCAACTGCGGTTAACTCATCGGGTGGCAGATATTATTATAACGACGATTGGGAATTCCCTGATTCTCAAACAATAAACTTTGAGTATGGCAACGATAAGCTGATAACTTGGGAAGGCAGAAGTGCACACGGAAGAGGTATTGAAGGTGCAACTGTTGGTGCTATATTTTATGGCAGTGAAGGTTCATTGGTTATTGGTGGTGGCAACTCTTATGAGGTTTATGACAAGAAAGATAAAGAGATAAAGAGAGTTACAAGTGATATGGGATTCACCGAGGGTGATGTTACAAATCCAACTCAACAGCTTGACCATTATCATTTCTCTAACTTCCTAAATGGTATTCGTAAAGGCAGTGCACTAAATGCGGATATCAATATTGGTTGCATCAGTTCTACTTTAGCACTTCTTGGCAATATTGCACAGAGAACTAAAAGTTCATTCATGACCAACCCTGTAAATGGTAGAATACTCGACAACAAAGAAGCACAAAGCTTATGGAGTCGCGACTATCAAAAGGGATGGGAAATGAAGTTGTAATTAAAACATAATTAGCTAATTAAAAGCTAACTATAAACAATAAAATAATTTTCATTTCATTATTTTCATTCTCTCAATAATACATTTCCAATGTAGATTTTAGAAGTTAATTATTGTAGAAAGAGATTGCCTTATTTATTAGGGCAATCTCTTTTGTTTTATTGTATGTTATGATTATCCGGTTGCGAATAATCGCT
>CAYZHS010000085.1:0-5903 GCA_964478295.1 uncultured Proteiniphilum sp.
CGACCCCCTGGTCCCAAACCAGGTACACTAACCGGACTGTGCTACACCCCGAAACGCCATTAATTGCTTAATTGCGGTTGCAAAAGTACAATTAATTTTGATACCATCAAATTATTTCGATCTTTTATTTTGAAAAATATTTATTATTTTATCATTTTGCAAAGCTAGCGCATAAACAATTTAAATTTTCATCTAGTTTGTTTATGAATTATAAATAAATGATATACTTGTTACAATAGCTCATATAGCAATTTGATGTAAAATGGTTATCTTTACACTGTTTAAAAATTACAGAAAATATTTTAATGAGCGCAAAACAAGAAAGTGCCTCTAGGTGGCTTGGCAAAAGAATGTCTGTTGCCAGAGGCAGTTATATTATAGCTTCGGTATTTACAATGCTAAGTGCAAGCAGCTTCGTGGTATTTAGCTGGTATCTGGCAAAGTTTTCATCTACATGGCTTGATAGCGGTATAGTTATGCCCGAAATGATGATATACGCATCAATATTTTTAGCGGGACGCTACCTGTTTGCTCATCTCGAATCGATAAGTAATTACAAAGCGGGCAATAAGATTGTGGCAGGTATAAAGAAAGAACTTTTTCCTCTGCTGCTTAAGGATAGTAGTCTCGACTCAACCACAAGCGCTTTATATGTAACAAAGATAAGTGACGATTTAAGACCCTACTTTGCATTTTTTGTTCCATACTCGGTAGCAACTGTTGTTGTAAGTACTCTCCTGCTTATAATTACTTTTTATGTTGAAAAATGGGTTGCTGTTGTATTATTGGTATCGTTGCTGGTGATTCCTATTCAGATGGCAGTTGTTGGCATTGGTGCTGAATCGATACATAAAAAACACACCAATCTTTTTCTTAAATATTCGGCAGTATTCTACAATCGTTTGAATACAATTGCTGAAATAGTGAATCTGGACAACTTCAAACCTCAATATAGTTTTTTAACCCGCAAGAGCAGGGAGCTTAATCAGGCAACAACAAACGTAATGAAGGTTGCCATACTTTCATCGGCTGTATTAGAGCTGTTTGTGACTATTGCAATTGCAGCCATTGCCATTTATCTCGGGATGAGCCTGATGGGCATTATGAATGGTCCAAACTACGGTAAGGGATATGATTTTGGCACTGCCCTGTTCCTGCTGACTATCACACCCTACTTTTTCTTTTATCTGCGTAAGTTTGTTAGTGCTTATCACGACAGAAACAGGGCACTTGCTTCGGCAGAGTTGCTTATGCCACTGCTTAACGGGGCAACCGAAGAAACTTTCAAGGATGCTGATGAGACAATAAACAGAATGCAGATAAAAGGGTTGAGCTTTTCTTATCCAGACTCGCACGTGAAGGTATTGCATAATATTAATCTGGTGTTGCCAGATAAGGGATTGGTACTGGTTAAAGGTATATCGGGATCGGGTAAATCTACATTATTGAAGATTTGCACAGGTAGCCTTACTGCCGGCGAGGGTGTGGTATCGGTTAATGGGAAGGATAATGACTGGTCGCGCCGATGGTTAAATATCAACAGCTCATATATGAATCAGTTTCCTTTTATATTTGATGGCACATTTCGCTATAATGTTTTTTTCGACAAGGAGGTTTCCGAAAACAGTTCATATCCCGATTTTCTGAATAAGATTCTCGACAAGAAAGAAAAAAGATGGAACACAGTGCTTAGCCACAACGGTAAACAGTTGTCGGGTGGTGAACGTCAATTGGTAACTCTTGCCAGGATGATGCTGCATCCACGACCAATTGCTATATTAGATGAACCTACGGCCAACTTAGATGAAGATACAACTGAAATTATTATATCGGAGATTGTGCAGATGGCTGGTGAACGATTAGTGATTGTTGCTTCACACGAACAAAAATTTGAAGGTGTGGCAGACACTATTTTAAACCTAAACTTGGGAGAACAGATGTATTATGCGTAAATTTATTATATCATTTATAGTTGATCCGTTTAAGGATAAATGGAAGAAAGGCTTTATTCTGCTAGCACTGTGGACAGTGGCTTTTGTGGCTTTACCCTCCATTTCGGGATGGTTTCTGGCAATTTGCAGTGTGGTTTTTGTAACCTCTAACATTGCTTTCTCTTACCTTGTGCCATCGGCAATAATAAGACTATTATCGATTTTCAGAACTGCAACACGTTATTTTGAGAGATTGGAGAATCATAAAACTACTCTAGATGTGCAGCAAAGTCTGCAGCTTAAAATATTTAAATCAGTTGCCAGACTGCCATATATTAAGAAACAGGTAAACAACAACTCATCATTACTGGAGAATAGCACGCATGGAATTGATCAGATTTTGAATCATATTTTACTTTGGCTGTTACCCTTTGCAGCGTTGTTATTAACTATATCGGTATACTTCATATTTGTGATGATATTTGCGCCTGTTATTGCCATTGAATTCTTAATCTCCTCGGTGATACTTCTGTTTTTAGTGCCGCAGTTTGTTTTCAGAAGAAACAAGATTTTGTATCAGCAGATAAAGACAATACGTGAAGAGAATCACCAAAGTCTTATACAAAGTTTTAGAGGTAAGATAGAAATATCGAAATACAATATGGAGAATAAGGCAATTGATAGCAACGAGTATAATCGCAAAGAGATTGAGCGACTTGAAAACAGTATTCAAATAAACTCATTTTATCTTCAGATGGTGGCGGGACTTGGATTTAGTTATATTGCCTCATTCTTGCTTTGGCATTCAAGCAGTCATGGTATCGACGCCCCAACAGCTATTGGAATATTCTTCGGTATTATGGCACAGGCTGAGCTTTCTGAAATGCTGTTTTCGGGAAAATCTGAAAAGAGTTCTGTTGAGCATCAGATAAAAGATATAGAGAATATTATTGAAGAGGGAAGTGAGCCTGTTGAGAGAGTAGAAGTAATTGCAGAACTAGGTAGTCTGGAGTTGGCGGAACTTACAGCATCTATTCCCAACACATCTGTTAAGGTGGCACCTGTTTCTCTTAAAATTGAAAAAGGAGAATGGGTGGCTCTTTATGGAGAGACCGGCAAAGGGAAGAGCACACTGCTCAATAGCCTGTTCTACCCTGAATACAGAGAGGATGGTAAGATTATGTGGAATAATGAGAATATATCTAATCTTCCTGCTCCTGAAGCAATTTACGTAACGCAAAAAGCATATTTGCTTACAGGCACTTTACGCGAGAATTTTGAGGGATACTCAGATGAAGAAATTGAAGAGGTATTGAGAACTGTTGATTTAGATTCGTGGCGCTTGTCGCTGCCCGAAGGATTGGGCAGCTGGCTTGGTGAGAATGGAGAAACTTTAAGCGGCGGACAGCGAAAGAAATTGCTGCTTGCTCAGGCGCTGCTCAAAAAGCCTCAGCTTTTGGTGGTTGATGAACCAACGGCTGGTATAAGCACAGAAAATGCTATTGATATATTTCAAAATATACAAAAGCGCCATCCAGGTATAACTATTTTAATGGCTACTCATCTTAAAGAGTTTGAAAAGGTGGCAGATAAAGTGGTTAGTATTTTTTAATTGCGTACATTTGTATTCTAATTTTAACGTAACAGAACGGAAGTTATTTATGTATAGAACAAACACTTGCGGCGAGCTTAGGCTTGCTGATGTAAACAAAGAAGTAACACTGGCCGGATGGGTATCCAAAATTCGCAAGATGGGGGGAATGACCTTCATAGACTTAAGAGACAGGTATGGCATAACTCAATTATCATTTAATCAGGAGGTAAATCACGACCTTTGCGAGAAAGCCAACAAACTAGGTCGCGAATGGGTAATACAGGCCACTGGCAAGGTAATGGAGAGAAGCAGCAAAAACAGCAATATTCCAACAGGTGAAATTGAGATTATTGCATCTGAACTTGTTGTTTTAAACTCTTCAAAAACTCCTCCTTTCACTATTGAAACGGAGACCGACGGTGGTGATGAGCTAAGAATGAAATACAGATATCTGGATCTTCGCCGCAATATTGTTCGAAAGAATCTTGAGCTTCGTCATAAGATGGCGTTTGAGACTCGAAAGTACTTAGATGAGAAAAACTTTATGGAGGTAGAGACGCCTGTTTTAATAGGTTCTACTCCTGAGGGGGCGCGCGACTTTATAGTACCTTCGCGAATGAATCCCGGTGAGTTTTATGCTTTACCGCAGTCGCCTCAGCTATTTAAACAGCTATTGATGGTATCGGGATTCGACCGTTATTTTCAGATAGTAAAATGTTTTCGTGATGAGGATTTAAGAGCAGACAGACAGCCTGAGTTTACACAGATCGACTGTGAGATGTCGTTTGTAGATCAGGATGATGTTTTAAATACTTTTGAGGGACTGACCAAGCATCTGTTTAATACATTAAAAGGTGTTGAATTACCGAGTTTCCCACGCATAAGTTATGCCGATGCAATGAGATTGTATGGCTCTGACAAGCCTGACACGCGATTTGAAATGACTTTTACCGAAATTAAAGAGCTTACAGAGGGTGCCGGTTTTGGTGTGTTTGATTCGGCTGAATATGTAGCTGCTATTTGTGCTGAGGGTTGCGCTAAGTATACTCGCAAGCAGGTGGATGAACTGACAGATTTTGTGAAGCGTCCGCAGATTGGGGCCTTGGGTTTAATTTATGTGAGGTATAACGAAGATGGATCGGTAAAATCGTCTGTAGATAAATTTTACAGCGAAGAGATTCTTAAAAAATGGATTGATAAATGCAATGCCAAACCTGGCGATTTACTACTTGTATTGGCGGGTGAAACAGAGAAGACTCAAAAACAGTTGTGTGAATTGCGACTGGAAATGGGATCTCGTATGGGACTAAGAGATAAAGAGGATTATAAATGTTTGTGGGTAGTAGATTTCCCGTTACTTGAGAAAGATGAAGAGTTGGGAAGGTACTTTGCCAAGCACCATCCATTTACATCTCCCAAACTTGAAGATATTGAACTTTTAGATAGTGATCCTGGTGCTGTGAGGGCAAATGCATACGACCTGGTAATTAATGGAGTTGAGATTGGTGGCGGCTCTATTCGTATACATGATAGCAGCCTTCAAAAGAAAATGTTTTCTGTTCTGGGTTTTACAGAAGAGCAAGCTGAGGCTCAGTTTGGCTTCTTAATGAATGCATTTAAATATGGTGCCCCACCTCATGGAGGTATAGCATTTGGTTTGGACCGTTTTGTGTCGATTCTTGCGGGACTTGATAGTATAAGGGATACAATTGCTTTCCCTAAGAACAATGCTGGCAGGGATGTGATGATTGATGCGCCTTCTGGTGTAACTTTGGAGCAGCTCGACGAGCTAAACATAATGCTGAAGCCCGCGGATAATAAGTAGGGTTTTAGTTTAAGAGACTACTGATAAAAGATAAGAGCTGCCCATCAAGGCAGCTCTTATTGTTATAAAAAACTTGACTTAAACAATTACAAAGTGTATCCCTCTGTATATGTTTTGTTGAACAACCTGTTTGCATCAGCCTCAGGATCGTCGACAAATGTTTCTGTAGTAGGATTCCACTTTATTGGACGACCTAAGTCGTATGCTATATTACCAAGTGTGCAAACTACGCACGACTTGTGCCCTATCTCTACAGGTACAACGGGTTCTGTTCTGTTTTTAACCGATTCGATGAAGTTGGCCAGGTGAGGAATTTGTGTTTCGTATGCACCTTCTACTTCCTCTCTCACTGCTGGCAATAGACTATCGTCTGATGCAACATAGTGACCTCTTGAAATTTCTATCCAACCCTTATCTCCTGTAAATTTAACACCCTTAGTCATTTGCTCATTAAATGGTTCTTCGGTCATAACCACCCCGTTTTCATAAATGTAGGTAAGATATTTAGTGTCGCCATATCCAATGAGACCCCGGACATCATCATGAATGCCCT
>CAYZHS010000085.1:5913-6345 GCA_964478295.1 uncultured Proteiniphilum sp.
TTAGTGTCGCCATATCCTGCAGGGATAATCTCTATCGGTCCACTATTATCCATACCTAGTCCCCACTGAGCAACATCAAACATATGTGCACCCCAGTCGGTTGTGAATCCTCCACCCAACTCTTTATACCATCTCCAGGCACCCCAGAACTGCTCGTTCTGCTCGGGATCGAGAGATATGGGCGGATTTAACTGTGAGTTGTAATGTACAAATTCAGACGGACCTAACCATAACTGCCAATTGAGATCGGCAGGAACTGGTTCTTCGGGAAGATCGTAAGGAGTTGGAGGTGCTCCTACATACGCGTGTATATGCTCAATTTTACCTAGTCGCCCCTCTTGTACCATTTTTACTGCATGCTGAAAATTAGCATCAGAACGCTGCTGACTTCCTACAGCCAGAATAACTCCATTGTCTCTAACTGCCTTTGTT
>CAYZHS010000085.1:6355-7907 GCA_964478295.1 uncultured Proteiniphilum sp.
TGCCCCTCTTTAATAGTAAATGTCAATGGCTTTTCGAGATAAACATCTTTTTTGGCTTTACATGCTTCAATTGCAATAAAAGCATGCGAATGGTCGGGTGTTGCTATAACAACTGCATCGATATCTTCGCGTGCTATAAGATCGGAATAGTGTTCATAGGTTTCCACAGCAACCTCTTGTCCATTTGCCGCATAGTGATCGTTAACTCTTTTCAAAAATCTCTCTCTCTTAATACCATAAACATCACATCCTGCAACTACTCTAACTTCAGGCATACCAATATAACCCCTTAGCAGATACATTGCCTGCTGTCCAAGCCCTACAAAACCGAGACGTATTAGTCCATCGCCGGCTTCTTCTTTCTTGTTCTGCTTACATGATGTTAGAAATTGTGGAAATACAGCCACACCAACTGCGCCAACTGCAGCAGATTTGATAAATTTTCTTCGTGATAATTGATTACTCATGACTTTAGATAATATTTAATAAATATAACTTTTTGTTCCTCATGCAAATATAGACCAATTTTAGACTATTACCCATATTTAACAATAAAATATCGTCATTTTTGTTAAATTTTTAATTAAAGTATAGCCTGCTTCACTTAAGATCGACAATAAAAGAGGTTAACATAACATCTTATCAAGAAAAAGAGTTTGAAGGTTAGCCTTCAAACTCTTATATAAAGTTTTAATCTTTAACAGTTATGCTTACAGATTAGGATTAACGCTGCTCCAATCTTCTGTTGCAGGTATAATTCCCATAGAAATAACCTCGTCACGTAGTTTAACAAGGTGTCCGTAGCTCTGTTTTAGCTCTTCGATTTCTGCATCAGTACCTTTAACTTCACCAAAAGAAACACCATTCTTATCTAATGTAGTTTCCATTGCCATCATAATATGATCGAAACCCTGACCATTTACATAGCAACCTGAAGGCCATCTGAAAGCTTCACCACCCATTGTTGCACGAATCATCTCAACTGATGTATATGCAGGGCTTTGGAAAGATGAGCGTCCACGAAGTTTAATAATGTTTGCACCACCTTTTGTTACACGAACTTTAAGGTCGGCCCACTGCTCTTCTGTAAATGCATCAGTTCCGATAAGTTCAGAAAGTGGCTTACCATCTATTAATGCAGTTGATGCGAATACGGCCATTTGTTCTCCGTGACCTCCATAAGTGCGCGCACCAGTTACTTTACTTTGCTCAACTCCGAAATGCTTAGCTAATTCACTTTGTAGTCTTGTACTATCTAAAGCTGCAAGAGTTGTAACCTGTGATGGTTTTAAGCCTGAATAAATAAGCGCAACTAAACCAGTGATATCAGCAGGATTGAAAATAATTGTCAGGTGTTGAAGGTCTGGACAGTAAGATTTAATATCTTTTCCTAGTTGTGCTGCAATTTCTGCGTTTCCTTTAAGCAGGTCTTCACGTGTCATACCATCCTTACGTGGAGCACCTCCCGAAGAAATCATGTATTTTGAGCCTGTAAAAGCCTCTTTTACATCTGTTGAGTATGTAAAGTTTACTCCTTCGAAACCACAGTGAC
>CAYZHS010000086.1:0-7820 GCA_964478295.1 uncultured Proteiniphilum sp.
TCTGTTTGATGTTGGTTATCAGAATAATAGCAGAGAGGAATTGTCGGCTTTTCACACTCACTATGGCAACCAGAGTGCGCCGTTGAATGATCCTGACCTGGAGCTTCAGTTTAAACTTAACACATTTTCGGGTAGTGCGAGATATGTGATGGATGGTGGTGAGCGATGGAGCAAAACATTTGGTGTTTCTTCGGAGTATCAGCACAATAGGGTGGGTGGTTACTCTTTTTTAATGCCCAACTTCGAACGTTTGTCGGCAGGACTTTTCTGGATTAATAGTTTCAGGGTGAGCGATAGGTTTATGGTTACCGGTGGATTGAGGTATGATGCCGGCAGGCTTAGCGTGAGTGAGTATTACGATTCTTTGCTTGAGGAGTATTTAATGTTGCAGGGATATTCTGATGAGAGTGTTGATTTGTATGCTATGAGGGCGGTGGACTTAAACAGGAGGTTTGGCGATTTGTCGGGTTCTCTTGGCTTTGAGTATCGTTTCTCGGCTCCTCATTCTATTAAGATTAATATGGGCAGGAGTTTCAGATACCCGGGTGCTAATGAGTTGTCGAGCAACGGTCTTCATCATGGTGCTTTCAGACATGAGCAGGGCAACGGTGAGTTGAGTTCCGAAAAGGGATATCAGCTTGACGTTGATTATCAGTATAGTAAAAGAAGAGTTGATGTGAGGGTTAATCCGTTTGTCAGCTGGTTTGAGAACTATATATTTTTGGAGCCCACGGGCAACTGGTCGGTGCTGCCTCATGCCGGTCAGATTTATCGCTACAACGATGCGGAGGCTTTTATGGCTGGTGGTGAACTGATGGTTGGTTATAATTTAAGTAGAGAGTGGACAATTAACGGTGATGTGGAGTATGTTTTTAATAGAAATCTTACCGATAATTATGCTTTGCCTTTTACTCCACCGGCAGTGGTTTCGTGGGATGTAACATATAGTGGGAGAGGTGTTGCACGAGGTGGTGGTGTAGGTGATAGTAATGGTCTGGCAAATGGTGCCAAGTTGCAAAAGAGTAGTGTTAGTAGAGGAGTTTCGCTTGGAAATTATGAAATAAAGCTTGAGAATAGGTTAGTGATGAGGCAAAACTCCGTTGCCCGTAACGAACTGGCAACTCCCGGTACTTCACTTTGGAATATTTCGGCATATGCGCACTGGCATGTGGGCAGCAGGTGGTTTATTACGCTTTTGCAGGTTGATAATATTTTTGATACTGCATTTCTGAATCATCTTAGCTTTTACAGAAAGCTAAATGCACCTGAGCCGGGAAGGAATATTCAGCTGATTGTTAAAATTCCATTTTAATGACATTGCTAATTTTGATACAAGTAGAATTTAAAGTTCATGATTTATATATACATCTAAAATAAATAAAACAACAATATGAGAAGATCTATTATAATTGCTGCTGTTGCGTTGCTAGGTGTGTTGAGTTTCACTGCGTGTGAGATGGATAATGTGGATAATGAAAAGCCGGTGGTGAGGATTGTGGCACCTGTTGAGGGTGAGCTGGTTAAGCCTGGCAGTGATATTCATTTTGAGGTGGAGCTGAGCGATAATGTGGCGCTGGCATCTTATAAAGTGAATATTCATGGTGCTTTTGACGGACATACGCATAACCACGCTGTGGGCAGTGCTGCTGCATTGCGCTCTGTGGAGGATGAGGGGGTTGAGTTTAGTAAGACTTGGCTGGAGACTGATTTTATTGCTTTAGGTGAGGAGCCAATTGCGGGTAAAAGAAACACAACTGTTCACCATCATCATATAGAGATACCTGCATCAATTATCAGAACCATCAATGGGGAGCAAAAAGAAATGCCCCTGAAGGAGGGGCATTACCATTTTATTGTATATTGTACCGATGAATCGGGTCAGGAATCATTTGCTGCAACTGAGATTGTTATATCGTATGATGCGGATGATCACGACCATCACTAGTTTTATATGTTAACGAATTCCGTGCATCAACTTATTGAGCTTTGGAGAGATTATAAGCACAACTATTCCAACTCCTACAGCTATTAAACCAAAGACAGTATAAACGTCGATATATCGGGAAAGTGATTCTGCAGCGCTAGGAAGTGCTGCAGGAATTGCTTCTCCCAATTCAGCCGATTTACTTGAATTAGCACCAGTTAACTGGGCTAATTGTCCCGCTAGGAAGTTTGATCCGGAGAATGAAAGAAACCATGCGCCCATTAGTGTTCCCGACATATGTGAGGGAGCTAGCTTTGTAACCATTGATAAGCCAATTGGTGATATGAACAGTTCTCCTACAGTGTGGAAGAAGTAGATTCCGATTATAATCCACAGAGGTACAAGGAAGGCTTCGTTGTGTACGAAGTTGCCAAAGTAGGTGATTAAATAACCGATGCCCAGTAGAATTATACCAAATCCAAACTTAGCAGGTATATTTGGGTTCATGTTTTTTTCTGATAATTTTACCCAAAGTACCGAGAAGAGCGATCCCATCAGAATTATAAACAGAGGGTTGAAAAACTGAGTTTGACCGGCAGTCATTTCAAATAGTCCAAATACATTTCTATCTACACTTCTATCGGCAAAAAGAGTTAGAGAAGAGCCTGCCTGCTCAAATAGTGCCCAAAAGACAATATTGAATAAACAGAGTATTATGAAAATAATCATTCGGTCTCTTAGGATTTTACCTCCTTTGATTCCCTCTTTTATGAGTGTGTATCCTATATAGATAAATGTGAATACCAGTAATATACCTATAATGCTGTTGTAGATGATTAGGAAATATAGTGCCGGTATTGCAAGAAATGATAAGATTATTGTAGTTTGGTATTGAGTGAATGGGCCAAATACTTTGGAGTGCAGTTTTTCGGGATTAGGAGGGTTGCTAATATTTTTGAAGTATTTACGTCCAGCCCAAAAGATTATAAGCCCCAGCAACATACCAATACCAGCGAGTCCGAATCCATATTTAAAGCCAAACCTTTCGCCTACCCAAACAACTACTAGTGTGGCAAGTAGTGCCCCTATATTTATACCAATATAAAAGAGTGTAAAGCCTGAATCGCGTCGTGGGTCGTTCTCCTTGTATAGTTTACCCACTAAACTAGATATGTTTGCTTTAAAATAACCGTTGCCAACTATAATGGCACCCATACCAATGTATAGCCAGGTTTCATTACCTCCTAGAATCATAAATTCACCTATCGCCATTAAAATTGCTCCTAGCATAACAGCTATTCGGTAGCCGAGAATATTATCGGCAATACGACCTCCTACAACTGGGGCCATATACACCAAAGCAGTGTAAGCAGCATATATTGCGAAAGCTTGTTCGTCGCCTTGGAAAAGTGCTTTTGTGAGATATAAAACTAATAGTCCCCTCATTCCGTAGTAACAGAATCTTTCCCACATTTCTGAGAAAAATAGCACTGTTAACCCTTTAGGGTGACCAAATAATTGAGGATCTTCGAGTTCAATTGCTTCTGTTTTTTTCATCTGTTTTGTTTCTATTAGTATCCTTTTTAAATAACAAAAGATAAATGATTAAAAAATGAAGCCGCAAAAATATAATTAATTACAGGAGAATTACAATCGTGGTCTTAGATTTAATGTTTCATATGTTAGTGTAACATAAATTAGGGTCCTTTAGTGTTTAAAAGACCCCAATTTGAATGTTTATATGACAATATGATACTTTATTGTTGGTTTGTCATGTAAAATGTTAGTTTGCCTCCATTCATTATATCGGTGTGGGTAATATATTTCTCGGTGTATGGCTGGCCGTTGAGCTCAATCTTCTCGATATATAGGTTCTCATCTGAGAGGTTTATTGCTTCCATCACAAATGTGTTGCCGTTTTCTAATTTGATTGTGGCTTTAGAAAGTTGTGGCGCTCCAAAAACATACTCGCCATTTACAGTATTTAAGGGGTAGAAGCCCATTGCCGAGAAAAGATACCAGGCCGACATCTGTCCGCAATCGTCATTACCAATAAGTCCATCTGGCTTATTCTGGTAGAAGTTGTTGCAGATAGTGCGAATTAATCGTTGAGTATCTTTAGGTCTGTCGAGGTACATGTATATGTAGGCAACATGGTGACTAGGTTCGTTGCCGTGAGCGTACTGACCAATGAGTCCGGTTACATCGGCCAGATTGCCGGTTGTCTCCTGCTCGGTGGTGAATAGATAGTCGAGTGCCTTACCCGCCTTCTCTTTTCCGCCCATATGTTGTATAAGACCCTCTACATCATGCATCACATGCCATGTATATTGAAGTGCATTACCTTCGGTATAGTGACCCCCAATTTGCGAATCGGCATGAGCAAGCTCATATGGATCGAACGGTGTAAGCCAGTTGCCCTTCGAATCTTTAGGCCTCATGCTCATTGTTTCGCTGTCGAAATGATTCTTATAGAATTCAGATCTGTTGAGGAAGAACTGATAGTCGTTGGTCTTACCCAGCTTTTGTGCCATAAGAGCAGCTGCATAATCGTCGTATCCAGCCTCTAGAGTGCGCGATACCGATTCTACCTTTACAATATCGTAGGGATAGTAGCCATACTTATCGTATAATTCCCAGCCTGCATTTTTGTGATTGCCTTGAGTGAGCGATTTCTTAACTTCGTTGTAGGCACGTTCTGCATCAAACCCGTCGAATCCTTTCAGGTAGGCATCTACAACCATTGGTACTGAGTGGTTGCCCACCATAGTATAGGTCTCCTGACCCATAAGGGCCCAAACCGGAAGGTGTCCCTGTTGCTCGCTAAACTCAAGCATGTTATTTACCAGATCGTTTATGATTTCCGGACTGAGTATTGTGTACATTGGAAATGCAGCACGGAAGGTGTCCCATTGCGAGAGGGTTGAGTAGTACTTGCCCGTTGGCGATTTGGCAATCTCTCTGTTTGGACCAACGTAGCTGCCATCAACATCGGCAATGTTGTTTGGTTGTATATAGAGATGATAGAGAGATGTGTAGAAGTTAACCTTATCATCGTGACTACCTTCAACTTCTACTCTGGATAGATATTTGTTCCATTCGTTTTTGGCATCGGCATAAACCTTATCAAAATCCCAGTGAGAAACCTCTGCTGCCAGGTTGGCTTTAGCACCATCAATGCTGGTGGTTGACATGGCAACCTTCATATTAAGCACGTTGCTATCGCCCATATCGAAGTTTAAGATATAACGCGGAGCCTTTTCGCGAGGGTCGCGTTGCTCAAGCATATCTTTAGAGAGTATTGGCTTATCGAACTCAATAACGAAATAGTAGGTGCGGCGAACCCACTCTGTGCGAGTAGTGTAACCGGTTATAACTCTATCACCTTCGAAGTTAACCTCATTATCGAGCACATGAGTAGATATTCGATCCTTACTCCAAACAAGTCCACTCTGAAAGTCCGCCAACACATTGGCCACCTTATCGGGGTTGTATGTATAGCGATGAAATGCCACATGCGGAGAGGTAGTAACCTCAACCTTAACATCATTATCGGTTAGCTCCACACCATAATAACCGGGAGTAGCTTTTTCGCTGCTCTTGCTGAATGCACTGCTTAAATCATCACGAACATCGCCCGAGAAAGGCTGCATGAGCAAGTCGCCCAAGTCAACAATACCCGTTCCATTGAGTCTGTTTTGCGAGAACCCGTTGATTTTCTCATCGTCGTAGAAATAACCCGAACAGTAGTCCCACGAAAAATTGCCCGTTTCCGGTCCCGGCTGCATAAACCCAAGCGGATATGTAGCCCCCGGAAATGTGTGCCCTGTGAAAGCAGTGCCTATAAATGGATTTACATATTGAGTGTAGTCGCCCTCCATACTCTTTTCACTGCCGCCATTTGTGCAGGCAAGCAGTGAAAGAGATGCGGCAAGCATTAAAATTGCTTTTTTCATTAAATAGTTTTTATTGTTTATTCTTAATTGTGATTATTGAAAGTAGACCGTAAAAATTAATCATCAGCCTTAGCTCTGCGGGTCTCCCAAACAAAGTACAGGATAAGCCCAATAAATGCAACCAGAGCAGCCACTTGAGCACCAACGCCATCGGGGTCGTTCCATACACCAAGATCTAGTGCATAGCTGTTGCCAGTTAAGAAAATAATAAGTGCACCAATTACGCCAAACAGAGCTGCCCCGGCAATGAAGCCCGAGGAGATAAGAATAGCACGCTGGTGACGAGCATTTGTAAGCTTCTTGTCCTTACCTTTCTTATTGATGAAATGATTGAGCAGTCCCCCCACTATTAGAGGAGTATTAAGTTGAATTGGGATGAACATTCCAAGTGCAAATGCAAGTGGAGATATGCCCAGCCAGTTGATTAGAATTGCTATTACAGCACCTATGCCAAGCAGCATCCAGCTAACACCCGAACCGGCCATAAGCGGCTCGATGATGGCAGCCATTGCGTTTGCCTGAGGAGCAACCATTGGATTTGGGTTGTCGGGAGAAGCCACAAAGCCATAAGCTTCGTTTAGAATAAATATTACCGCACCCACAGTGGCTGCAGATACAAGCGTGCCGAGAAATTTATACGACTCCTGCTTAGCCGGAGTAGTGCCAATCCAGTAACCAATCTTCAAGTCGGTAACAAAACCTCCCGCCATCGACAATGCAGTACATACAATGCCACCAATGATAAGTCCGCTCACCATACCCTGCCAGCCGTCGAGTCCAACTGCAACCAGTACTACAGATGTGAGGATGAGTGTCATTAATGTCATTCCCGATACAGGGTTTGAACCTACAATAGCAATTGCATTTGCTGCAACAGTGGTGAATAGGAATGAGATAACAGTAATGGTAACTAGAGCCACAAGAGCCTGTACCAGTGTAATTTTAACTCCTATAAGCAGGAAGATAAATACAGCAATGAGAGTAAGGAACAGGAATAGCATTACGAACGACATTTTAAGGTCGCGACTTGTACGTTTTTCATTCTGCTCGCCACCTGTGGTAACTTTCTTGCCCACCGCAAGCTTAAACGCTGTGCCTATAACGCCCGACGATTTGATAATTCCTATTATACCAGCCATAGCAATTGCGCCAATACCAATTGGGCGAACATACTCAGCAAAGATATGCTCGGCACTCATTGCCTGGAAAGGATTGATGCCACCACCAACGGCAGCACCAAGAGCTCCAATCTCGTTTACAAGCGGCACGAGCACCAGCCACGAGAGTAGCGACCCCATAACGATAATAACAGCATAGCGCAAGCCCACCAGATATCCGAAGCTGAATATAAGTGCACTTACGTTGAACTTAAACACCATCTTAAACCTGTCGGCCATCATTGCACCAGCAGGAATTATTTTAGTAGTTATAACCTCGCTCCATAGTCGGAAAGAAGAAAAACAGAAATCGAAGAGTCCCCCAATAAGTCCGCTAGTTATAAGTAAGCGCGCTTTATTGCCACCCTTCTCGCCCGTCATCAGTATCTCTGTTGTAGCCGTAGCCTCGGGAAATGGCAGTTTGCCGTGCATATCCTTAACAAAATATTTGCGGAAGGGAATTAAGAAAAGTATACCAAGAAAACCACCCAGTAGAGATGAGAAGAAAATTTGCCAGAAATCTACCTTAATCTCGGGATATTTGGCCTGTAGTATGTATAGTCCCGGTATTGTAAACACTGCACCGGCAACAATAACTCCCGACGATGCACCGATAGATTGTATGATTACGTTTTGACCAAGTGCATTTTTCTTTTTCAATGCTGCAGAGGCGCCCACTGCTATGATAGAGATGGGTATGGCAGCCTCAAATACCTGTCCGATTTTTAATCCCGAATAAGCAGCTGCAGCTGAGAATATAACAGCCATTAACAGTCCCATGAA
>CAYZHS010000087.1:0-206 GCA_964478295.1 uncultured Proteiniphilum sp.
AAGAGGGAGAAGCAATTGGTTTCCAGTCGAACTTCACAATCTTTGATACATCCGACTCAAGAAATCTTATCAAGCTAATAATAAAAGATATGAAACTCGACGATAAACAGTATCGTCCGGGGGCAATTCATGGACAGATTTCGAGAGCAAAGAACAGTCTTATTACTCCTGCAATGTATGCAGCCAATAGCGAGATATTGGAATAC
>CAYZHS010000087.1:263-7782 GCA_964478295.1 uncultured Proteiniphilum sp.
ATGGACTTTGATGATCTGTTGATGTATACAAACATTTTGTTTCGTGATCATAAGGAGATACTTGAGAAATACAGAAATCAGTTCCAGTACATTCTGGTAGATGAGTATCAGGATACGAACTTCTCACAACACCTTATAGTAAAACAGATTGCCGAAGCACACCACCGTGTATGTGTGGTTGGCGACGATGCGCAGAGCATATATTCGTTTAGAGGGGCAAATATCGACAACATTTTAAACTTCAAGTCGAACTTCCCTGAGACTAAAGTTTTTAAGCTTGAGCAGAACTACCGTTCAACTCAAAACATTGTTAATGCAGCAAATAGTCTCATCAAAAAGAATACAGAACAGATTGAGAAGGACGTTTTTTCAGAAAACGAGATAGGTGAGAAAATTGAGATTCTGGGCACATTCTCTGATTTTGAAGAGGGACTTGTTGTTTCTAATAAGATCTCACGAATGCGATTTGAGCATCATCACTCTTATAGCGATTTTGCTATTCTATATCGCACTAATGCTCAATCCCGAATATTTGAAGATGCACTGAGAAAGAAAAATATTCCTTATAGAATTTATGGGGGTAAATCTTTTTATCAACGTAAAGAGATTAAGGATGTAATTTCATACTTCCGACTTATTGTAAACCCTTCAGATGAAGAGGCATTCAGACGTATAATCAATTATCCCACAAGAGGAATAGGTAACGTAACTGTAGCCAAAATTTCAACTGCAGCCGAGTTACATAATGTAAGCCTATGGGAAGTATTGAGCTCACCTCTTGAATATAATCTGGAGATTAACTCTGGAACCAGAAACAAGCTTAACGATTTCTACTCTATGATTTCCAGCTTCATTGAGCAGAAAGAAATAATTAATGCATATGAGATGGCACAGGAGGTAATTAAGAAGTCGGGTATATCACACGAAGCATATAGTGATATGACTCCCGAGGGAATGAGCCGCTCGCAAAACATTCAAGAGCTTATTAATGCAATGGAGGAGTTTGTATCTACAAGACAGGAGCAAGGTGATGAGGATATTTTCCTTGCCGATTTCCTTTCTGAAGTATCGTTGCTAACTGATCAGGATACCGAAAATGATGAAGAGGCCGAAAAGGTAACACTTATGACTGTACACTCGGCAAAAGGACTTGAATTTAATCATATTTTTGTTGTGGGTATGGAAGAAGATCTTTTTCCTTCATCTATGGCAAAATCTGAAGATAGAGGACTCGAAGAAGAGAGAAGACTCTTCTACGTGGCTTTAACAAGAGCCAGAAAAACCTGCACAATTACATATGCCAAAAGTAGATTCAAGAATGGACAAACAAATTCGGCCAAAATGAGCAGATTCTTAATTGAGATTGATCCTGCTTTTATAACTGAAGAGAGTATAATGAACTACAGCAGCAAAGAGACTACTAAAAGTGCAGTAGATTTCTGGGGGTCAATGCGAGAGCAAAGACTAAAACGAGAGAATATTGAAAGAGCAAACATAAGGCAGAGTGTCCCCCAAAGAAAAGGGAATATAGTATCTGTAAATAATGCAGCAAGCTCAATGCCTCTCACTCAGGAGGCCAAAGAGCTGCAGGTTGGAAATATTATTGAGCACGAGCGATTTGGACGTGGCGAGGTTACCTCTATTGAATTGAACGGCAACGACAGACGTGCATTTGTAGAGTTTGAATCGGCAGGAAAAAAGCAACTCCTGCTTAAATTTGCCAAATTCAAGATTATTGGATAATATAAAGAGCTAAATATCCAAAAGGGATTTCTCGCTATTTGTTCCGCTAAACAACATATCGGCTGGATTCTCAAGCAGACTCTTTATTCTTAGCAGGAAGCTTACCGAATCCTTGCCGTCGATAACCCTATGGTCGTAAGATAAGGCAATATACATCATAGGGCGAATAACCACCTGACCATCTACAGCCACTGGTCGATCTATTATATTATGCATACCTAAGATAGCCGATTGTGGAGGATTGATAAGAGGTGTTGACATCATTGATCCAAACACTCCACCATTTGTAATAGTGAAAGTACCACCTGTCATTTCTGGTATCGACAACTTTCCAGCACGAGCTTTATCGGCCAGAGAAGCTATCTCTTTTTCTATATCAGCAAGCCCCAAAGTCTCTACATTTCTCACAACAGGTACCATAAGTCCCTTTGGAGCACTCACTGCCACCGATATATCGGTATACTCAAACGTTACAAGATTCTCTCCGTCAATCATGCTGTTAACATTGGGAAACTCCTGAAGTGCAACAGATGCAGCCTTCATAAAGAAAGACATTATACCCAGTTTTATTCCATGCTTTTCTACAAACTGAGCTTGATTTCTTTTTCTAATATCCATAATTGCTTTCATGTCAACCTCATTGAATGTGGTTAACATAGCAGTTTCGTTCTTCACAGAAACAAGTCGCTCACTAAGTTTCCTGCGTAGCGAACTCATTCTTTCTGTTTTAGACTCCCTGCTTAATGGTTTTCTCAAACTAGGTGCAACATTAACAAAAGACTCTACATCTTCGCTTCTCAATCTTCTTAATCCATCAATTACCTCATCGAGCGAGAGATTATTCTCGTCCATCACCTTCTGAGCTAATGGTGTTACCTTTACGCTTTCATATTTTGTTGCGATTTTATCAACTTCCACCTTATCTTCAACTGGGGCACTCTCTTTTAATACAGGCTGCTCTTTTGTTTCTGCTTTAGGTTTTTCTTCACTAACAGTCTCTATTCCGATGGTGACATCTGTATCAATAGTACAGGCAACAGAGCCTACCTCGAGCATATCTCCCTCTGAAGCTTTAAATGATATTTTGCCCGACTCATCCGCTACAAGCATAAGAGTTGCTTTGTCTGACTCTAACTCAGCAATTTCGGTGTTTTTCCTAACAACATCTCCATCTTTTACTAACCAATGGTAAAGCTCTACATGAGTAATTGATTCACCCGGACTTGGTATTTTAATATCTATGATTGCCATTTTTTAATACTAATTATATTGAGACTGATTTATGAAATATGATATCTGTTTTTATTCAAAAGCCTTGTTAATAATAATCGACTGGTTGATTTTGTGTAGTGCGGTCAGACCTTCGGCAGTAACACCACTTGCTGGGCGACTTATCACTCTGAGTTTATTATCTGTCAGTTGTTGTTTGATAAACTGAGCAGCTCCCATATTAAGGGGTTCTTCTTGTACCCATACCAGTTCTGCATCGCCAGGATAGCTTTTTATTAATTGATCAAACTGTATTTGGGGAAATGGATATAGTTGCTCGATTCGTACAATTGAAACATCATCTATATTCTTCTCTTTTCTGGCAGATAGCAGTTCGTAATATATTTTTCCTGTACATAGCAATACCCTTTTAACCTTTGAATTGTTGCTCAACTCTTTGTCGGCTATCAACTCATTAAATTTACCTTCGGTAAAATCTTCTATTGCAGAGACACACTCAGGGTGACGCAGTAAACTTTTAGGTGTAAAAACAATAAGTGGAGTTCTGAAATCTCTCTTAATCTGACGGCGTAATACATGAAACAGGTTTGCAGGAGTTGTACAGTTAACCACCTGCATATTATTATTACCGCAAAGAGTAAGAAAACGCTCCATTCTGCCACTTGAGTGCTCTGCACCCTGCCCCTCATAACCGTGAGGCAGAAACATAACCAAACCCGATTTTAGTCCCCACTTCTCTTGTGCCGACGAGATATACTGATCAACAATAACCTGCCCTACATTAAAGAAGTCGCCAAACTGCGCCTCCCAGATAGTCAAACCATCGGGATGAGCAAGTGAGTATCCATATTCGAAACCTAATATTCCATATTCACTGAGCATAGAGTTATAAACACGCACAAACTCATGATCACCTCCAAGTTGCTTTAATGGAAAATATTTAGTGGTATCGTTATCCTCTGTTACAATTTCGGCGTGACGATGAGAGAAAGTACCTCTTTCTGAGTCCTGCCCGCTTAGACGCACAGAATGCATCTCTTTGGCAAGCGAAACATAAGCCATAAGCTCGCCCATAGCCCAATCGTAAGAGTTAGATTCAATCATTTCGGCACGCTGTGCAAACAGGCGTTTAGTTTTATTGAAAAATTGTCTGTCGCCAGGAAGTGTAGTTATTCGCTTAGCCAGATCAAGAAATACCTCACGCGATATCGTTGTGTCTACCTCTGTTAGATAATCTTTGGCACCGGGTAGTCGGATATGCTTGTTCTTTTCAGACATAAATGGCTGAAAATTAATCTTATTAGATTTTACTGAAACTTCGTATGATTTATCGAGAGTCTTGTGAAAGTTTTGAACCTTCTCCTCAAACTCTGCTGAAGTAATCACATTCTCAGCAATTAACTTCTCTGCATATATATCGCGAGGGTTCTTATGCTTTGCTATTATGTCATATAGCTCGGGTTGAGTGAAACGTGGCTCATCACCTTCATTGTGCCCATATTTACGATAAGATAGCAGGTCGATAAAAACATCCTGGTTATACATTTGACGAAACTCCAATGCTAGCTTTGCAACATAAACCATGGCTTCAACATCATCACCATTGACATGAAAAACAGGCGACTGAGTTACCTTTGCTATATCGGTGCAATATGTGCTAGAGCGGGCTTGCAAATAGTTGGTTGTAAAGCCAACCTGATTATTTATTACTATATGTATAGTACCTCCTGTTTTATATCCATCCAGTCTCGAAAACTGTATTGTTTCATATACTACCCCCTGACCTGCAATAGCAGCATCTCCATGAACCAAAATAGGTAATACTTCGTCGTAGTTTAAATTGTGATCATTCTCGAGTTTAGCCCTTGCTATACCCTGCACAACCGGTCCCACCGCCTCCAGGTGAGAAGGGTTGGGTGCAAGGTTTACCTTTAAAGATCTACCCTCATAATCTATCACATTGCTATATCCAAGATGATATTTTACATCACCATATTTTATCTCCTCCTCGTAGTTCTGAGCATTGAACTCACGAAAAACTTCAGAGTATGGCTTTTTCATTATGTTTGTAAGAACATTGAGCCGGCCCCTGTGAGCCATGCCAAGCACTATATCATTAACATCATATTTACCACCATGCGATACTATTGCATCAAGTGCAGGTATAATAGACTCTGAACCCTCTAAAGAAAAGCGTTTTTGACCTACAAACTTCTTATGCATATAATCCTCAAAGCCCGAGGCTTCAACCAAAAGATTAAGAATATGCAGTTTACTCTCTGCTGGAAGTGTTTCTCTGTTTTCGCTAAGCTCCATCTTCTCTTGAAGCCAACGCACTTTATCGGGATTTGTCATATATCTGTATTCCACTCCAATAGAAGCGCAGTAGGTCTCCTCCAGTCGAGATATAATATCTCTGAGTTTTGCTCTGCCTAAACCTATCTCTTTACCTGCTTCAAACTCTATATCTAGATCTTTTTCTGAAAGATTGAAATTTTCTATAGCCAGGGTTGGCGAGTAAGTTCTGCGTGAACGTACAGGATTTGTTTTAGTAAAAAGATGCCCTCTTCGTCTGTATTGAGTTATCATTCTCAGTACATCGAGTTCTTTTTGTGAATTTATAAAACCCCCGTTGGTTTGTGGCTTCACAGGAAAATTAGTAGATGCTAATTCGAAACCTTGGAAGAAAAATCTAAAGCTCTCATCCACATCTTGAGGATTATTCTTATATTTTTTATATAACTCTTCTATTGCTTCGAATTCCATAGTTTCAAATTTATTATCGGCATTCATTGGTTGATATAGCTTAATATTTATATATAAATAGTAAAGATGGCTATTTTGTTCACATCAAACAAAGATTAAATATAGATTCGATGGCTATTAGATAATAATTATATAATTCCAACTTTTACATATTGGGGAAAAATGTTATATTTGAAGTCTCAAACCAAACTATAAGAGAACTATTTACACAAAATTAATATTAAAAACTATTCGATGACAAAAAGTGCTTTACAAATAGCCAGGGCAAATTATGTTCCCAAAATGCCCGCAGAATTAAGAGGTAATGTAAAAATAGTAGAGGGAGCAGCTACTGAATCTCTGGCTGACCAGGAAGAGATAAAAAAACTCTTCCCTAATACTTACGGAATGCCTGTAATTAAATTTGTTCAGGACGAAGGAGAAATTGGAACTTCGGAACCTTTGAATATGGGAGTAATACTATCGGGAGGTCAGGCTCCGGGTGGACATAACGTTATTGCTGGTATTTTTGATGGTATTAAAAGATTAAACAAAGACAGCAAACTATACGGTTTTATATTAGGCCCGGGTGGGTTGGTAGACCATCAATATAAAGAGCTAACAAGTGAAATAATTGATGAATACCGCAACACTGGTGGTTTTGACATTATTGGCTCAGGACGTACTAAATTGGAGTCGAAAGAACAGTTTGACAAAGGTTTGGAGATTCTTAAGAAGCTAGATATTAAAGTATTGGTAATAATTGGTGGTGACGACTCAAATACAAATGCTGCCGTATTAGCAGAATATTACAAATCGATTGATGCAGGCGTACAAGTAATTGGGTGCCCCAAAACAATTGACGGCGACCTCAAAAACGAACAGATAGAAGCTTCTTTTGGTTTTGACACTGCATGTAAAGTATATTCAGAACTGATTGGCAATATACAGCGCGACTGTAACTCTGCTCGCAAGTACTGGCATTTCATAAAGGTAATGGGACGTTCAGCATCGCATATAGCTCTTGAGTGTGCCCTTCAAACACATCCCAACGTTTGTATAGTTTCTGAAGAGGTAGAAGCTAAAGAATTGTCACTTGACGATATTATAGAATACATTGCAGGTGTTATTGCAAAAAGAGCAGAAAAAGATCTAAACTTTGGTACAGTAATTATTCCAGAAGGTTTGATTGAGTTTATACCTGCTATGAAAAAACTGATTAGCGAACTAAACGACTTCCTTGCACATAATCAAGAGGAATATGATCTTGTTCGTCGCTCAGCTAAGCGTGAGTACATAATCAGCAAACTTAGTCCTGCAAATTCTGAGATTTATGCCAGCTTACCAGAAACAGTAGCTCGTCAGTTAACGCTCGACAGAGACCCTCATGGCAACGTACAGGTTTCTCAAATTGAGACAGAGAAGCTTCTTGCTGAGATGGTAGGTAAAAAATTAAAACAATGGGCAGCAGAAGGTAAATACGTTGGTAAATTTGCAAGCATAACACACTTCTTTGGATATGAAGGAAGATGTGCTGCACCTTCAAACTATGACACTGACTACTGCTACTCACTGGGATATACAGCATCTATGCTTGCAGCTGCAGGTAAAACAGGTTATATGTCATCAGTAAGAAACACTACTGCTCCGGCAGAACAGTGGATTGCAGGTGGTGTACCTACAACTATGATGCTTAACCTTGAGCGTCGTCATGGTGAGATGAAGCCTGTTATTCAGAAGGCATTGGTTGAACTTGAAGGAGCACCTTTTAAATACTTCAAGAGCCAGCGCGATCAGTGGG
>CAYZHS010000088.1:0-7769 GCA_964478295.1 uncultured Proteiniphilum sp.
GCCGTGAATCGCATAGTAAACGATTGGGCGTTAAAATGTTTGGTGGTGAATCAGTGAGAGCTGGTAACATTATAGTTCGTCAACGCGGAACAGCACACCATGCAGGAGAAAATGTAGGTGTTGGTAAAGACCATACATTATTCGCACTTAAAGATGGCGTAGTTGTTTTTCGCAAGAGAAGAAACAACCGCTCATATGTATCGGTACAACCATTTGCAGAGGTAGAAGCAGAAGCTTAAGTGCATCTGACTTGTTCTGTTAAAATGGAACTTGAACCATAAGATAATATTTTTTAGTTGCAAAAAGGGTGATTTCACATTGTGGAATCACCCTTTGCTTTTTAATAGGTTTTACTAAAGAGTGTTGTTTTATTTATGTCGTCCCTTCAATACTTCTTCTACATCTTCTAACTTCAGATCTTTAGTTTTCAATAGAATTAAGAAGTGGTATAGAAGGTCGGCCGCTTCATTCTTAAACAGATCGATGTTGTTGTCTTTAGATTCAATTACTAATTCAACAGCCTCTTCACCCACCTTTTGGGCTACTTTATTAACACCTCTGGCAAAAAGCTGTGCAGTATACGACGATTTATCATTGTCTGCAATACGCTGTTCGATAACACTCTCAAGCTTATACAAAAAACCCTTAGAAGTCTCCTCTTTAAAGCAAGAAGTAGAGCCGGTATGGCAAGTTGGTCCTTGAGGCAATGCTTTTATCAGCAATGTATCGTTGTCGCAATCTTGCATAATTTCATCAACAAAAAGGAAGTTGCCCGACTCTTCCCCCTTAGTCCATAATCTGTTTTTTGTGCGGCTAAAGAATGTTACTTTGCCTTCTGCAATAGTTTTGTCTAATGCTTCTTTGTTCATGTATCCCAGCATCAGAACCTGCATTGTTTTAGCATGTTGTATTAATGCCGGTATCAACCCGTTTGTCTTATCAAAATCTAAATTCATCTTATTGCAATATTTTGTTCTTTTAAATACTCTTTTAAAGCAGGGATGGTTATTTCACCAAAGTGGAAAACTGAAGCACCAAGAGCTGCACTTGCTTTAGTCTGTTTGAAAACAGCTGCAAAGTGGTCCATACTACCAGCACCGCCAGATGCAATTACCGGTATGTTTACTGCATTACTTACCTTATCTGTGATATCTAAAGCAAACCCCGCTTTCATACCATCGTTGTTCATAGATGTTAGCAGCAATTCACCTGCTCCAAGCTTTTCACCTCTTTTTGCCCACTCAACAGTATTTAGTTGTGTAGATGTTCTTCCACCATGTGTGTAAACAATCCATTCGCCATTCTCTTCAAGCTTGGTGTCAACTGCAAGTACAACACACTGACTACCAAACTGCCGTGCAATTTCTGTAATCAGTTCGGGACGCTCAACCGCCGAAGAGTTGATACTTACCTTGTCGGCCCCGGCATTTATGATTGAATGTGCATCTTCAACCGACTTTATTCCACCACCAACAGTAAATGGTATATTAATCTCTTTTGCTATGCGGCTCACAAGTTCTGTTAATGTTTTGCGGTTTTCTACGGTTGCGGTAATATCCAAAAACACCAACTCGTCGGCTCCCTCACTAACATACCTTTTAGCAAGCTCCACCGGATCGCCTGCATCGCGCAATCCTATAAAATTTACACCCTTAACAGTTCTGCCATCTTTTATATCGAGGCACGGGATTATTCTTTTTTTTAGCATTCTAATTTCAATCTACGGTTATTATTTTCAGTCTACAGTAATTAATTCAATCTACGGTAATTATTCCGTATGCAAACTTATAACTGATCCTTAAACGGTTTATAATAATACATATTATCAGCAATTATCGACCCTGTTTATAATTCAGTATTAAGACTAAACTAAAAACTTAGCTAAAGATTTAATCTTTAGTGATAAATTGTTCTAACTCTTTAAGGCTTATCTTTCCTTCATAAATAGCTTTCCCAATTATAACGCCCTCACAGCCAATCTGCTCAACTATCTTTACATCTTCAATTGATGATATTCCACCACTTGCAACTAGACTAATGTTGGTTTTTGCAATTATCTCCTTATAAAGTTCTGTTGAAGGTCCTTGCAGCATACCATCTTTAGATATGTCGGTGCATATTACATATTTAACACCCTCATTCTCATATTCGGTTATAAAATTTATAACGTCTCTATCTGATTGCTGCTGCCAGCCATTTGTTGCAATCATACGGTTATTGCTATCTGCACCCAATATAATTTTGCTGCTACCATACCTGTTGAGCCAGCTTAAAAAAATATCTCTGTTATGAACGGCAATACTTCCACCTGTTACTTGCGAAGCCCCATTTTCAAAAGCAATTTCAATATCCTTATCAGACTTAAGTCCACCTCCAAAATCTATTATCAGATTTGTTTTTGAAGCAATCTCATGAAGTACTCTGTGGTTTACTATATGATTGGTTTTTGCACCATCTAAATCCACTAAATGAAGATGTTGTATGCCGCTAGCTTCAAATTCTTTTGCAACCTCAAGCGGATTCTCGTTGTAAATCTTCTGTGTGCTGTAATCACCCTTGGTAAGTCTCACGCACTTTCCGTCGATTATATCTATAGCAGGAATAATTCTCATATTTAAAGTTCTAGAAAGTTTTTTAATATTATATCTCCTATGTCACCCGATTTCTCAGGATGAAACTGTGTAGCATAAAAATTATCTTTTTGTATTGCAGCACTAAAAGGAGTTATGTAGTTGCAAGTAGCAATTGTGTGTTTACAAATAGCGGCAAAATAACTGTGAATAAAATAGAGTGCACTATTTTCGCTAATGCCATTGAATAACGGTGATGATAAATTTGAAATATTATTCCATCCCATATGCGGAACGATGTCGACAGGTGGAAATAGTTTAACATCTGTATCAAAAATTCCAAGGCACTCTACATCACCCTCTTCAGAGTGAGTGCACAATAATTGTAATCCCAGGCAAATACCCATTGTAGGCTGTTTGAGAGATTTTATAGTCTTGTCTAACCCCTTGCTTTTAAGATGTTTCAGAGCAGAACTAGCCTGTCCAACACCAGGGAATATTACCTTATCGGCATTTATTATTTCATCATGTATATCAGTAACAACAGATTTATAACCCAATCGGTCGAGAGCATTTTTTACTGATGTAATATTGCCAGCATTATAATTTATAATTGCTATCATTTTTTACATATCTATTTAAAACGTACCCTTAGTGCTCGGAATACCCCCCTCATCACCACGTTTAACGGCCATTTTAACAGCTCTTGCAAAAGCCTTGAAGACAGATTCTATTTTATGATGTTCGTTATCTCCTTCAGCCTTTATATTGAGGTTGCACTTTGCATTGTCGCTAAAAGATTTGAAGAAATGCATAAACATATCGGTAGGCATATCTCCAATGAACTCACGTTTAAAATCAACATCCCAAACTAGCCAGGGGCGACCGCCAAAGTCTAATGCAACTTGTGCAAGAGATTCGTCCATAGGTAACAAAAAGCCATAGCGTTCAATTCCTTTTTTCTTTCCTAAAGCTGTTAAAAAGGCTTCACCAAGTGTTATTCCTACATCCTCAATAGTATGATGTTCATCGATATGAAGATCACCTGCAACTTTTACTTTAAGATCGATATCACCATGTCGTGCAATTTGATCAAGCATATGGTCGAAAAAGCCCAAACCAGTTGAAATATCACTCTTGCCGCTGCCATCTAAATTAACCTCAATCTCAATCTGAGTCTCAGAAGTATTTCTATTTACCTTAGCCCTGCGTGGCTCTGATTTCAGAAAACGATAAATATCTCTCCAGCTGGTTGTAGTTAAAGTTGCTTTTGAGTCCGAATTATTACTTAACAATATTGATTTGCACCCCATGTTTTCGGCTAGTTGAACATCAGTGAGCCTGTCGCCAATTACAAAAGATTCAGACAGGTTGTAGTTGCCTTTCAAATAGTGTGTGAGCATAGCTGTGCCAGGTTTACGAGTAGGTAAGTTCTCATGAGGAAAAGATCGGTCTATAAGTATTTCACTAAAGACAACACCTTCATTCTGGAACGCTTTTAATATCTTATCATGAGCAGGATGGAAAGTTTCTTCAGGAAAAGAAGATGTGCCTAAGCCATCCTGATTTGATACCATCACCAGTTCATACTCCAATTCTTTGGCAATAAGTGAAAGGTATTGAAATACTTTAGGATAATATTCTAGCTTCTCAAGGCTGTCAATTTGCTCGTCCTCGGGCTCTATAATTATTGTACCGTCACGGTCTATAAAAAGTGCTTTTTTCATTATTTATTAATATTTTACTTAACTATAAACTAACTAAAGTTTTTAAGTGCATCCAATAAGATTCTGTTTTCTTCAGGAGAACCAACAGTTATACGAATACATCCCGGAACAACTGTTTCTCTGTTTCTGACAATTACGTTTTTTGAAACCAGATACCTGTAAATCCTGCCTGCTTCGCTCATCTTTACTAATAAGAAATTTGCGTCGGAAGGGTATATATGCTCCACAATTTTAAGCTCAGACAACTCCTTTTCAAGTAATTTGCGTTGCTCAAGAATAACATCAACCATTTCATCAAACATCTTAGGTTCTGATAAAGCATTCAGTGCCTCTTGTTGATTAAAACCACTTACGTTATATGGAGGTTTGGTTTTATCCATCAAAGCAATAATATCTTTGTTTGAGTAGGCCACACCTACACGCGCTTTAGCCAAAGCCCATGCCTTGCTGAATGTTTGCATAACAATGAGGTTGGGGTACCTGTTAATTGCACCAATATACCCATCTGTGTTACTAAAATCGATATATGCTTCATCTACTACCACAATACCTTTGAACTCATCCAGTATCTTTTCGATATTGGCAAGATTGTTGCCCGTGGGATTGTTAGGAGAACAGATAAATATGCATTTTGCAGATTCCGAAAGAATGCGCTCAGTGTTAAGTTCAAACTTATCATTAAGTGGCACCCTTATTATATTGATATTGTTTATGTTTGCCGATACCTCATACATACCATAGGTGGGAGGACAAATTATTACACTGTCTTTAGCCGGCTCGCAAAATACCCTGTATACCAAATCGATAACCTCATCGCTGCCATTACCAATAAAAATATTCTCTACTGGAATATTGTTCCTTTCAGATAGCGCCATTTTCAATTCACGTTGATGTGGATCAGGATATCTGTTTCTATCACCAAAAGGGTTTTCATTTGCATCTAAAAACACTCCCTCTTTGCCTGTATACTCGTCGCGAGCGCTAGAGTAGGGCTGAAGTTCCCATATATTGTTGCGTACCAAAGATTTCAAGTCGAATTTACTCATTTGCATCTATCCTGTTTGTTTGTTCAATTTGATTTGCAGAAACTGCACCCACACGAAGAGTCATAGCATTCTTATGCGCATATAGCTGCTCGGCTTCTGCCATTGTTTCTACAGCTGAACCTATCGACATTATACCCTCTTCACTAAGATGCTGAAAAGTGATCTTTTTCACGAAACTATCAAGAGAAACACCACTGTAACTTTTTGCAAATCCACTTGTAGGAAGAGTGTGATTAGTGCCACTTGCATAATCACCTGCACTCTCACAACTCCAATTGCCTAAGAACACCGAACCGGCGCTTGTAACATCACGACTAGCCAGTGCCGGGTTTTCTATTGCCAGTATGAGGTGCTCGGGAGCATAGTAGTTGCTAAAATCAATGCACTCTTCAATATCTTTAAAGAATATCGATTTACTGTTTTTCAATGCTTGAGTTGCAATATCCTGACGTGGCAGAGCTGCAAGTTGAATATCTATCTCTTTGTTTATAGATTTAATTACCTTTTTATTGTTTGATAGGAGTATAACCTGACTATCCGGACCGTGCTCAGCTTGTGAAAGTAGGTCTGCTGCAACAAAAGATGGATTGCAAGTCTCATCTGCAATAATCAAAACTTCACTCGGACCGGCAGGCATATCTATTGCAACACCATAGTATTGTGCCGAACGTTTTGCTGCCATAACATACTGATTGCCCGGTCCGAAAATCTTATCAACTTTAGGAACCGATTCAGTTCCGAAAGTCATTGCGCCAATTGCCTGAATGCCACCAAGAGCAAATATTTTAGTAATACCGGCAAACTTGGCTGTGTAAAGAATTGAAGGATCTATATTTCCCTCATTATTGGGAGGAGTGCAAAGTATTATCTCTTTACAACCTGCTATCTTAGCTGGTATTGCCAGCATAAGTACAGTTGAAAAGAGCGGTGCAGATCCACCCGGTATATAAATGCCCACACGCTCTATTGCACGCGATTCGCGCCAGCACAATACCCCCGGAGCTGTTTCTACCTTTCTAATCTCTTCCTGTTGCGATTTGTGAAAAACTTCGATATTCTTGCCTGCTACATCAATAGCCTGCTTTAATCTTTCCGATACCAATTCTGCCGATTTATCTATCGCTTCTTCACCAATAACAAAGGATTCCTGATCGGGAAAATCAAACTTGCGACTATAACCTAATAGTGCCTTGTCTCCTTTTTTGTGAATATCATAGAAGATTTTTTCGACCGTTTTCATAAGCTTCTGTTGCTTAATCATTGGTCTGGCTGCCAGCTTTTCCCATTTAGATCTCGATGGACTTGATATTGTTTTCATATATTTCTTTAATAGCATTAGAATCATACTAAAGTATCATTTTTTCTATAGGGATAACAAGAATTCCTTCCGCACCTTTTCTCTTGAGTTCATCAATAATCTCCCAGAAATCGTCGTCGTTTATTACCGAGTGAACACTGCTCCATCCCTCATCGGCCAACGGTAGTATACTGGGAGAGCGCATACCCGGCAACAGTTTAATTATTTCAGGAATGATTTCGTTGGGAGCATTCAATAATACATATTTCTTGCCCTGTCCATTCTTATACGCTTTTATGCGAAACATAAGTTCCTCGAGCAATTGCTTTTTATTATCGGTCAGATTCTTGTTGCTGATTAGTACAGCTTGACTCTTTACAACCGTTTCAACCTCTTTCAAGCCATTCATTATAAGAGTGCTGCCAGTACTCACAATGTCGAATATTGCATCTGCCAGTCCAATGCCGGTTGCAATCTCCACGCTGCCACCCAACTCCTCAATCTCCACATTAATACCCTTTTGCTTGAAAAACTTACCCAAAATCTTTGGGTAACTCGTTGCAATGCGTCTGTTGTTGAAGTAAGCAAGGCTCTCATATTTCTCGTCCTTTGGAATTGCAAGTGAAAGTCGACAATTTCCAAATCCAAGCTCCTCAATAATATTTACATTCTTATCCTTCTCCCAAACCTCATTTTGTCCCAGTATACCAATATCTGCAACACCCTGTTCAACATATTGCGGAATATCATCATCACGAAGAAAAAGTATCTCCATTGGGAAGTTCTTAGCTTCAGTTTTCAGTTTCCTGGTACCGTTTGATATACGTATACCGCACTCTGTGAGGAGGTCGATAGATTTCTCACTCAAACGCCCGCTCTTTTGTATCGCTATCTTTATCTTTTCCATTTTTACCTATTTATGTTTATATAAAACAAAAAACCCGCCTGAATTGATTCAGACGGGTGTATAAATATCTCCTATAGGATCGCACATATCTATCTCAACTCGCCTGACTGCAAGTATGAAAATGATGATGATGGAACCAATTTGCTTTCATATTATTGTTTTGATGATGCAAAGATAACGGAATTATTTTAAAACGAAAGCATATCTGCATTTTTTTATAAA
>CAYZHS010000089.1:0-7701 GCA_964478295.1 uncultured Proteiniphilum sp.
TTATTCCTTACTTAGGTATTGGTTATATGTATGGTCTTAACGAAGACTGGAAAAGACCTAATCCAGATAACGGTCTTTTCGAAAGCCAAAACCAATCTCTTACTTACAACGTTGGTTTAATCAACAATTTCCAACTATCTAACAGTGTAGCTCTTTTCGTAGAATTAGGCTTACGCTTGGTTGATGGTGGATTTGACGGAGTAACAGGACCTGGTATTGGCCAAAACATCTCTTATGATGGTCTTTTCACAGGTACTGCAGGTATCAAATTCGGTCTTGGTGGAAGACAAGATTTCACACCAGCTGAACTTATGGATTACAACTTAATCAACGATCTTAACAGCCAAATCAACAGACTACGTGCTGAAAACGAACAACTGAGACAAAGACCAGAGTCTTGCCCAGAATGTCCTGAAGTACAGCCAACAGTAACTGAAGCTGTTTACGTTCCTAACGTTGTATTCTTCCGTATTAACTCTGCAAAAATTGACAGAGGACAGCAAGTAAGTGTTCACAACACAGCTGAATATATGAAGGCTAACAGCAGCGCTAAAGTAAACATTGTAGCTTATGCTGACAGACAAACAGGTACACCTTCATACAACTTAGCACTTTCTGAAAAACGTGCAAGAGCGGTTGCAGATGCTTTGATCAATGATCATGGAATCAGCAGCGATCGTATCTCAATTGACTGGAAAGGTGACACCGAACAGCCATACGCAGAGAACGACTGGAACCGTGTTGCTATCTTCTTCGTTGACTAATTCAACAAGACAACAATATAATAAAAAAGCATCTCTTTCGAGATGCTTTTTTTGTTTACCAGAATCTTTAATGATGTCTATATTTATTCTTTAATATAAACTCTTTTTACTCTTGTAGATACAGATGTAAGAATTTCATATGGTATAGTTCCAATGCTATCGGCAAGATCTGTTACCTTAAGCTGCTCCCCAAACAGGATAGCAATATCTCCTTCTTCAACTTTAATACTGGTAACATCAACCATTGTAAGATCCATACATACATCACCAACTATAGGAGCAAATTGTCCGTTTATCAGAACCTTACCATTCCTGTTTCCAAACTTCCTGTCTAAACCATCGGCATAACCAAAGCGTATAGTTGCAATTCGTGCATCATGATCAAGCTTCTCCTTTCTGCCATAACCAATAGTTTCATTTTGTGATATGTTTTTGATTTGAAGGATTGTGCTTTTTAAAGTTGACACATTTTTTAGTCCACTCAATTTACTTGGACTAATTCCATAAAGTCCGATACCCAAACGTGCCATATCCCATTCGTAATCATGAAAACGCTCAATACCAGCTGAATTAAGAATATGTTTACTTACTCTGTAATTTAACTCTTTCTCAATAGTATTTGCCAATTCTCTAAAACTACTAATCTGCTGATTTGTGAAATCATCAAATACCCAACTTTCACTTGCCGAAAGATGAGAGAATATAGATTTCACTTTCAGTCCCTTTTGCTCTTTCAATATTTTTATCAACTGGGTTATATGCTCGGGAAGGAAACCCAAACGATGCATACCTGTATCTATTTTTAGATGAATTGGGTAATCTGTAACACCTCTTCGTTCTGATTCTCTTATGAATGCCTCCAATATCCTGAAATTATAAACTTCAGGCTCTAGTTCGTTTGTAAACAGCTCATCAAAACCATTTACTTCTGGATTAAGAACTATAATCGGCAAAGAGATACCTTCATTTCTTAATGAAACACCCTCTTCTGCTACCGCCACTGCAAGATAATCGCATCTGTGATATTGAAGGGTTTTGGCAATTTCGGCTGCCCCTACCCCATAACCATTAGCTTTAACCATGCATACCAGTTTAACTTCTGGTTTTAGTTTAGATTTATAGAAATTAAAATTGTGAACCACTGCATCGAGATCTACCTCCAGCATAGTTTCGTGTATTCTCTCTTCCAATACAGCATTAATACTTTCGAAGTGGTATTTACGAGCACCTTTTAGCAGTATTAATTCGTTTTTGAATGATTCATTTGTAATTGCTTTCAGGAAATCATCTGTGCTTGCGTAAAACGATTTCTCGGGTAAATTAAATAATTCTGAGTTTGCAATAATATCTCCTCCAATTCCAATTAACCTTTGAACACCACTATGCTCAACCATCTCTGCAACCCTCTTGTATAGAGTCTTAGGCAATACACCTGTTTGCATTATATCTGATAGTATAAGGGTTTTCTTTAATGATTGCTGCATCTTACGCTGATGCTGAAAATCGAGTGCTATTTTTATTGAGTTTATGTCTGAATTGTAGCTGTCATTTATTATAATGCAACCTCTTTTACCTTTACGCACATCTAGCCTCATTGCAACCGGATCAAGAAGAGCCATTCTTTCGGTTATCTCATCTGGAGACACATGCAAATAAAGAGCAACTGCTAAACAGTTAATAGCATTCTCAATTGATGCGTCATCTATAAAGGGAATTCGAAAACAATAATCGAAATTCATAAATGAGTAACTTATAAGAGCATAATCTTGTTTTTTTTCTACTGCTGAGATATAAAGATGCGCATCACTATTTTTTCGGGACCATGCAAATGTCTTTTGAGAAAGAACTTTCAAATCGATACATCTGGTTACTAAATCGTTGTCCTCATCGTAAATTAACACTTCGCAATTAACAAACAGTTCTAATTTCTCCATTGTTTTCTGCTGAAGCGAACTGAAGTTCTCTTGATGAGCCTCGCCTATCTTCGTGAGCACACCTATAGTTGGCTTTATTATTGGCTCAAGCAATTCCATTTCATTGGGCATTGATATACCTGCCTCAAAAATCCCTAATTCTGTATCTTCTTCTAATTGCCAGACAGATAATGGAACACCAATTTGTGAATTATAGCTTCTGGGTGAACGCACAATATTGTAATCTTTTTCGAGTAGTTGGTACAACCACTCTTTTATTATAGTTTTGCCATTGCTGCCAGTTATACCTATTACAGGAATATCAAACAACGAACGATGATGTATAGCTAATTTCTGCAATGCTTGCAAACTGTTTTTTACCTTTATAAAATTTACGTTTTGAAAATTCTTCCATTGCGTCAATTGCTTTGTAACAACAAAATTGCGAACACCTGCTTCATAAAGCTCGCTTATGAAATCGTGCGCATCATTATTTTTGGTTTGCAAGGCGAAAAACAATGTATTAGCAGGATTGGAAAGTTTTCGGCTATCTGTGAGTAAAATTGAAATCTCTGCAGGATAAAAGCCCTCTTGTTTCACTCCTAATATTGAAGCAATTTGATTTATATTGTAATTCATAATATGATTAAATATTATTTACTTTTTTCAATTAAACTAATTATCTGTTGGGTTTCCTCTTCACACGATATCTGTGGATACTTCTTTGAGAATGATTCGATACTTTTTAACGTGCTAATAAGAAACTTGCGGTATGCCTCCGTATTAGTATTTACGGGACGATGATCTATCGACTTTTTAATAGATGACCATTGATTGTTTATTGTTTTGGTATCTTCAGAAAAATATCTACCGGCAAAACAGTGCCATATATAATCTTGTGCAACTGTTGTGGGGTGAACCATATCTTCTTCGTAAAACCTGTAATCGCGAAGTTCATCAATCATTATTTCATATGCCGGAAAGTAATCTACTCTATCTTTGAACAAATCTCTTATATTTTCGATTGCTATATGAAGAATTGACTTACTAATCTGATTATCGTGTGCTCCATCTCTGAAATGTCTGATTGGACTAACCGTGAATATTAAACGTATAGCAGGGTTCTGAGTTACAAGCTGCTCAATTAAGCTGCTCCACTCTTCAACAATTTCTTCTATAGTTAATCTAAAACGTACAAATTTGTTTGCAGGAATCTTATGGCAGTTGCTTACAATTAACTGATTGCTATGTAAGCGAAATGCATATGAAGTGCCAAATGTAATAAGTAGTATGTCTGTTTTTTTAATAAAATCAGATGCCTTGATGTATCTGTCGTTAATTTTTTCAAGGCAAAGTTGCGGATCCATATCAGAAAAGCTGCCATGGTGCATAAAGCTATGATACATCTCGTTATTATGAACTAGTTCTGAAATATTGAAATGTTTATTCTCCAGCAAGCGTCTAATACTCTTGGAAACAGAAAAGGGGTTGTATAAAATTCCAAATGGATTGAGATCAACATTAAATTTGTGATCTTTTAGTTTAGAACCAATATTCTCAGAAAAGCAGGATCCGAAGAGCATCATTGGTGTAGAGTGTTCTATCCTTACATCTGATTTATCAATTTGTACGCGAGTTCTGAAATCCATACTTATGATTTTTCATTTAGATACAAAAATAGAAATAAAGAGGTCAAAAAACTAATGGTAGGTATATAAAAAAGGAAAGGTTGTCTCACGACAACCAATCTTCATTGTTAACCTTAAATCTAATACCATGAAAAACACGTTGCAAATATAGGCCTTTTTCTAATACGACGCATCAATTTCATGAGGAAAAATGAGGTATTTTGCACAGTTTAACAAAATAGCCCCCATTTAAACAGTTTTTTATTACAATAACACCGCTTTCTAAATCTTTATTCTACTCTTTTGCCCTTTTCTGTATCTTTATTCTTTCAGTAGTTTACTCGACATACAAAACTAAACCTTTGAGATACTCTCCTTCGGGATGATAGATACTTACAGGGTGGTCTGCAGGCTGTGTAAGCTGATGAAGAATCTGAACCTTTCTGCCACTTAATGCAGCTGCACTAAAGACTGCCAATCGGAACTGCTCTTTTGTAATTACTTGTGAGCAGGAGAAAGTAAATAATATTCCGCCGGACGCTATCTTGTTAAATGCTGCATGATTCAATCTTTTATAGCCCTGCAAAGCATTATTAACAGCTCCACGATGTTTGGCAAAAGCAGGAGGATCAAGCACTATCAGATCATATTTATTATCGGGAATATCGCTCAAAAATTTAAAAGCGTCTTCTGAACTGGCGTGATGACGAGGGTCATCGCCAAAATTCATCAACACATTCTCTTCTGCGATTGATATAGCTTTTGAGGAACTGTCTACGGAAACAACCTCCGAGGCACCTCCTCTTAAAGCATAGACAGAGAATCCACCGGTGTAACTAAACATATTGAGCACATTTCTATCTTTTGAATAATGCTCTAGCAGAGTGCGATTGTCGCGTTGATCTATAAAGAAACCGGTTTTCTGACCCTTCAGCCAGTCGATCTTGAATTTCAGTCCATTTTCTACAGCAATATACGACTCATTCTCACCGCCATAGATATACGAATCTCCAAATTCTATTTCAGCTTTGAAAGGTAAAGTCCCTTCGGATTTATAAAACACGTTGAATTTGGGCTGACTCTTAAACACTTCTTTTAATGCACCGGTAATTAAACCACGGTCGGTATGCATCCCTACAGAGTGAGCTTGAACAACAGCTGTTGAACCATATATATCAATTATTAACCCTGGTAGAAAATCTCCTTCGCCATGAATAAGGCGGAAAGTATTATTGTCTGACCTGATTAATTTTAACTCATTACGCATTTTATAGGCTGAAGTGAGTCTTTTTGCGTAAAAGCTCTCATCTATTTGCTCATCCTGAAAAGAGAGAATGCGAACTGCAATGCTGCCTATTTGGTAATGCCCTATTCCCAGAAATTCTTTTTCTGAAGATAGAACCTTTACAATCTCACCTTCTGTCAGATTGTTTGGTTTATATGCTATAGCGCCAGAAAACACCCATGGGTGAAATCTTCTTAAAAACTCATCTTTCTTTGGTTTTAGTACAATTTCATTATTTTGGTTCATCAGCCTTTTCTAGTTAAATGATTATATATACGCAAACAAGCCCATGCGTCGATTGCAGCGTACGACTGTTGCGCGGGTGTGAGATGTGCCGCCTCCCAATTTGAGAGTCTTTGATTTTTAGAGATCTTCTTCCCGAATAAGATTGCATAAATCTTTTGAAGACTATTATCATCAATACCAAACTTATCGACAAATAGTTGCAGGTCTATAAAATTCTCAGGCTTTTTGCCTGTGCGTTTTCTTAATGCTGCAAAATCATCTCTGAGCGAGAGCCCAATCTTCTTTACATTTACATTACACATGAGATCTTCCAGCTCTTCGGGATATCCAATCTTATTAAGTCTGAATAAAAAGCATTTCTCTTCAGTTGCCAATTGCAGTAGTGCAACATTATTGACATGTCCTCTTTTAAATGCCGGTTTTGTTTCGGTATCGAAACCTATAGCACTTTTGGTTGACAAATAATCTACAGCACTTTTAACTTGTGCCTGATGATCAATTACAATTATTTCTCCTTCGAAAACAACTCTTTCGAGTTCTGCAATTTGTTGTTTTGAAATAGTTAATCCCACAGCTCCTCCTGATTTAAATAATCCTCATCAGTATCGTCTTTAGTTAGCAGAGCATGTAGCGGACGTAAAACATTTATAAGCTTCTGTCCCCAGTATGATTTAAAGTTACTAGTACACACTTCCAGTGCTTTCTCCATTTGCCCTGTAAGTTCGAACTGATATACTGAAATGAAATTTCTAACATCTTGGTATACATCTGCTATATTTTCGGAAATAAATGCCGAAATTGGCCGATCGCTATATTTCATTTCATCTATAAATACATCCAGATAGACATCTTCTTCTCCCATGATACCTGACACGCGATTTTCTACTCTGGAATAATCCTCTTCTTGAACAAACACTTCTGGTATTTCATCAAAAGCAGCTGTAATCTCTGGCAATAATGATGCTTTTAGATACAAAAGTGGCAGAATTTTTAGCATTCTTTCAATCCACTCTATTCTTGACAGGCTGTTTTCACCTTCAAGTATTGCACAGAACTCAACCGCTACAGTTACAAAATCTATAACGTTTTTGTCGTATATTATTTCATCGTTCTCTCTATGTTCCATATGACAAAAGTACATAATATTTTCGATAATGAATATATAATTGAAAAGGGCAGTTTAATTATATAAATTGCATTAACTCAATAGCGAAGCAATAAAAATAACATCAAACATTTTGTGAATCCGTTTGAAAACAATATCTTTGTGGTTGAAATGAATGAGGGGAAGCAGGAGATACCGCTTCCTTTTTTGTTCAATAGAAACTAATATGATCGAAAAGAGTGTACTTTTAGAACTCGCTAATGAGTATTTGAAAGATTCATCAAATTATTTGGTGGAGGTTTCTTTAGTTGCTGGCAACAATATAACTATTGAAATTGACAATGACAATGGAGTTGATATTGAAGATTGTGTTGCGTTAAGCAGATTTATAGAATCGAAGCTTGACAGGGACACTGAAGATTTTGAGCTAACTGTAACCTCGGCTGGATTAACATCGCCATTAAGAACCTTACGTCAATATAAGAAATTTGAAGGCAAAGAGGTAGAGGTGCTGAGCAAGAATGGGATGAAATACAAGGGAGTAATTAAGTCTTCCGACGAAAATGGGTTTACAATTATAGTAACCAAGAAAGTGAAGCCGGAAGGCGCCAAAAGGAAAGTTGATGTAAGTGAAGATATCAGCTTTAAATTTGAAGAGGTAAAATATACAAAATATCTGATTAGATTTTAAACAAATATATGGGCAAGAAGAAAGATACCATAAGTCTCATAGATACATTTTCTGAATTTAACGAGCTGA
>CAYZHS010000090.1:0-7589 GCA_964478295.1 uncultured Proteiniphilum sp.
AGTTGATTCAGAGGCATAATCCTCAAGGTACTCAGATAATGTGAGTAAAGCATTAGGAGTGCAGAGGTTTTTTATGAAACCAGGAACTGAAAATTCCATAAAGTGCTCACCAGTTCTTCCAAGGCGGTAGCAGGCGGTGCAAAAAGAAGGAATCATATCCTGATCTATCAATTCATCAATTATTTCATTCAAAGGTCGATTATCGTTTATCTGAAACTGTCCTCTGTTTATATCATGGTTGCTTTCATTGACAGAATAGCTTCCTAGTTCAATTTTTGTTCCACCATCAATCTGTGAAATTCCATATTGAATAATTTCGTCACGTAAATGCGAAGGTTCACGTGCAGTAAGAATTAAGCCAGTATAAGGAACAGCGAGACGAATTATTGCTACAAATTTTGTAAACTCATCATCTGTTATGAAATAGTCTCTGTTTATATTCTGACTTGAAGCAGATTTAATTCTGGGGAAAGATATTGTGTGAGGACCAACATTATAACATGCTTCGAGATGATTTGTATGCCTTACCAAACCCATTACTTCAAAACGCCAATCATATAAACCAATTAAGGCACCTATCCCTACATCATCAAGTCCCGCTTCCTTTGCATAGTCGAGAGCTATTAACCTTCTATCATAATCAGCTTTTTTGCCACTTGGGTGGCAAGATTTATAAGTCTCCCTATGGTAAGTTTCCTGGAAAATCTGATAAGTTCCTATGCCTGAATCGCGAACTTTTATAAAACCTTCGGTATCAAGAGGTGCTGCATTGATATTAACTCTTCTTATTTCACCATTTCCGCTCTTTACTCCATATGTACATCTTACTGTATAAGCAATAAAATCAGCGTTGTATTTTGCATGTTCGCCATAAACTAAGATTAGACGTTTTTGGCCTTCATTTATAAGAACTTCTACCTCTTTTTTCAATTCCTCGTAAGAAAGGGTCTTGCGAACCTGATGAATATTTGAAGCTCTGAATCCGCAGTAAATACAATCGTTAGAGCATTTGTTCCCAACATACAGGGGTGCAAAGAGAACTATTCGGTTGCCGTAAATTCTTTTTTTTATCTCTTTTGCACCTTCCTTTAAAATTTGAATAGAGTTTTCATCATTAGCATTAATTAGTACTGCTGTCTCTTCTAAGCTAAGTCGTTTTTTAGCAAGAGACTTTTCTACAACTTCCTTTACCTTTTCCGGTGTAGAGGTGGTATTGTTTATATAATCCCATATCTCACATTCATCAATAAATGGTTTAAATGGAATATCAGGTATTCTATATTTTTCAGGAGTAAATTGCATATATCTAAGATGTTTACCTTAAAAGCAAAGATAGAAATTATAATGAAATGGTTTATTTAATTAGGAGTGATTTTTAGTATTGAAAATAGTATGCCTGTTGAAAATTAATTATCTTTGCGAGTCGGAGTCATTTTGTTACATAAACAATCATTCCGAGATTAAATTGCTGAAAAAAACGAACATTTTATGTCAGAAGTAAACTTAAGAGGCTTGGGAGTAGCCCTGATTACTCCATTTAAAGTAGATGGTTCGATAGATTTTGAGGCCCTTTCTCGACTGGTAAATTTCCAGATAGAAAACGGCACAAGTTATATAGTAGCATTAGGCACAACTGCAGAAACACCAACTCTGTCGGGAAAAGAGAAAAAGGAGATAATAAAACATATACTTAAAGAGGTAAAGGATAGAGTGCCTGTAGTTATTGGTCTGGGAGGAAATAATACTGCGTCATTGGCTGAAGAGTTTAAGAGTACCAATTTTGATGGAGTCAGTGCAGTATTGTCTGTTACACCATATTATAACAAGCCAACCGGAGAAGGTTTGTTTCAGCATTATAAACTACTTTCAGAGGTTTCGCCAGTACCATTGGTTTTATATAATGTGCCTGGTAGAACAGGTGTTAATATGAGTGCCGAAACAACGCTCAGAATAGCAAGGGAGTGTAAGAATGTTATCGCAATTAAAGAGGCCTCTGGTAACATTGTTCAGATTGAGGAGATAATTAAGGGGGCTCCCGAGGGCTTTCATATTATTTCAGGAGATGACGGCATGACATCTTCTGTAATTGAACTAGGAGGAATTGGAGTGATATCAGTTTTTGGCAATGCATTTCCAAAAGAGATGTCATGGTTGGTAGAAAATGCGCTGGCAGGTAATGCGCTGAGTACAAGAAATAAAATGGAGGAAGAGTTTAGTGATCTGTTTAACCTCATTTTTGTAGAAGGAAACCCCTCTGGAGTTAAATCAATACTGCATCAAAAAGGAATGATAGAAAATGTGTTGAGATTGCCTTTAGTTCCTGTAAGTGAGAAAACAGAACTCTTAATTAAGGAGGCTCTCAAAAAGGTGTCTGTTAAATAGGCTTTTGCCTTTATTTTTGTACTTTTGTGCTATAAATCAAATATATTCAGTCGTAAATCATGAATCGATTATTAATTCCTTTCGTTGTTTTTGTTATAATGTTAAATATAGGTTGTTCAGAAAAGAAGTCCACGAACCATTCAAAGGGTATTGATATTGCAAATATTGATACTGCTGTTCTTCCCGGTGAAAGTTTTTATCAATATGCCACAGGCGGTTGGCAAGAGGCTAATCCTATTCCCGACGAGTATGCACGTTATGGATCATTCGACAAACTACGCGAGAATAATCAGGTTCAAATAGAAGAGCTTATACAGGAGCTTATATCAAAGGAAAATGCATATGGCACTAATGCGCAGAAGGTAGGTGATATGTATTCTATGGGAATGGATAGCCTGAAGTTGAATGCTGAGGGCTCTTCACCAATAGAACCTCACCTAAAGCAGATTTCAGCAGCTGAGAGCAAAGATGATATAATCAGGGTTATGGCAGAGGTAAGTAAAATTGCATCCAATCCCTTCTTTGGATTTTCAGTTGGTCCAGATGATAAAAATAGTTTAATGAATGTTGCCCACATCTATCAATCAGGAATTGGAATGGGCGACCGTGATTATTATCTTTTAGAAGATGAACACTCCGAAAATATACGTAGAGGGTACATATCATTAATTGAGACTCAGTTTCAGAATGCAGGCTTTAGCGAAACAGAGTCCAGAAGAGCTGCTTTAAACGTTATGAATATAGAGACTGAGCTTGCAAAAGCCCATGCAACCAGAGAAATGAGGCGCATGCCGGAGCTTAATTATCACATGATGTTTGTTTCGGAATTGAACCAAAAGGTTGCACCTTTTGATTGGAGCTTGTATTTTGAGACATTAGGAGTAGTTGATATCGACAGTGTAAACATAATGCAGGTTGAACCAGTTAAAGCTGCCATAGAAATTATCGGCAGAGAGCCGGTTCAGGCTTTGCAGGACTATCTAAGCTGGAAGATTATTGATTCTTCAGCGAGTTATCTGAGTGATGATTTTGTGAATGCCAACTTCGAGTTTTATGGTAAGTTGTTGAGTGGAAGCAAAGAACTTCGTCCACGATGGAGAAGAACCATTGATGTTGTTAGTGGTTCGATGGGCGAGGCAGTTGGACAGCTTTATGTGCAAAAATATTTTCCGCCTGAAGCAAAAGAGAGAATGCTGGAGTTGGTTGATAACCTTACATTATCGTTAAGTGAAAGAATTGAACAGCTTGAATGGATGAGTAGCGAAACAAAAGAGAAAGCTCAAGAAAAGCTTGGTACTTTTATTGTTAAAATTGGATATCCTGATAAATGGAAGGATTACTCACTACTTGAAATAAAGGATGACTCTTACTGGCAAAACAGAGTTCGTGTGGCTCATTTTGCCTACAACGAGATGTTAGAAGAGTTAGGTAAGCCCGTAGACAGAACCAAGTGGTATATGTCGCCACAAACTGTAAATGCTTATTATAGTCCATCATCAAATGAAATTTGTTTCCCGGCAGGTATACTTCAACCTCCATTCTTTTTCATTGAAGGTGACGACGCCATAAATTATGGTGGAATTGGTGTAGTAATTGGTCATGAGATGACGCATGGCTTTGATGATCAAGGCAGGAAATTCGATAAGGATGGAAATCTCACAGATTGGTGGACTCAAGACGACGCGTTGAGATTTGATGAGAGAGCTAAAGTTTTAGTTGAATATTTCGACAATATAATAGTGTTAGACACAGTTCGTGCAAATGGAACATTTACATTAGGTGAAAATATTGCAGATCATGGTGGATTGCAGGTTTCATATAATGCTTTCTTAAAGACTGCTCAGGCTAATTCAGGAGAAATGATTGATGGATTTACTCCCGAACAACGATTCTTTCTTAGTTATGCCGGTTTATGGGCAGGTAATGTGCGTGATGCTGAAATTCTCAGACTCACAAAAATCGACCCACACTCATTAGGCAGATGGCGTGTTGATGGAGCTCTTCCACATATTGATGCATGGTACGAAGCATTTAATATAGATTCTACTGCTCCTATGTATCTTGCTAAAGAAGAAAGAGCTTCAATTTGGTAATTATAACTCAGTAAATAAAAATATGTTTTCAGGAATTATAGAAGAGGCGGCAACTGTTGTTGCTCTTAAAAAAGATAGAGAAAATCTCCATATCTCACTCAGATCAAAGTTTACTAATGAATTAAAGGTAGATCAAAGCGTATCTCATAATGGAGTCTGTTTGACAGTCGTTTCTATTGAAGATGATGTCTATACTGTAACTGCAATTAAAGAGACATTAGAGTTGTCTAATCTCGGATTACTGGAGGTTGGCAGTAAGGTAAATCTCGAGCGAAGTATGCAGATGAACGGCAGACTTGATGGTCATATTGTACAGGGGCATGTAGATCAAACTGCAGTATGTAAAGATATTACAGAGGCCGATGGCAGCTGGTATTTCACATTCGAATATGAATTTGATAAGGAGATGGCTAAGAAAGGATACATGACTGTTGATAAAGGTTCTGTAACCGTCAATGGAGTAAGCTTAACTGTGGTTGAGCCTACAGACAACAGCTTCAAGGTTGCTATTATTCCTTACACTTACGAGTTCACAAACTTCCACCAATTAAGAGTGGGTTCTGTTGTGAACATTGAATTTGATATTATTGGAAAATATATCAGTAGAATTTTATCATTAAACTAAACCGATTATTGAAATCTCCATATTATGGATTTTCTTGAATTTGTATCCAACAGGCAAAGCGTGCGTGCTTATGATACTCAGAGGCCGGTAGAGAAAGAGAAGATTGAGCGTATTCTTAAAGCCGCACAGTTAGCTCCATCTGCTTGTAATTCGCAGCCATGGCATATAATTGTTGTAGATGACCCAGATCTTAAGAACAGGGTTGCAGATGCCACGTCGGCCAGAGCATTAGGAATGAATCATTTTACTAAGCAAGCTCCCGTTCACTTAGTGCTGGTTGAGGAAAAAGTTAATCTTTCATCAGGTATAGGTGGTTGGGTTAAGCAAAAAGATTATGCACAAATGGATCTCGGTGTAATTGCAGCACACATTATTCTTGCAGCACATGCCGAAGGTTTGGGCTCATGTATTTTAGGTTGGTTTAACGAGCCTGCAATGCGTGAGTTGCTATCCATACCAGAATCAAAAAGAGTATGGTTAGATATTACAATTGGCTACAGTGCTCAGCCTCTAAGAGAAAAGAAAAGAAAATCCTTTAATGAAATTGTGTCATACAATGGATACAGAAACAGGGGGTGATAAAACAACTTTATGGATGTAAAAAGTTTATAATCATTAAACTTTAATCTTTTTAACAGGATGTTTGAGCTCTTTTGTTGGTGACATCATAAAATTATGTCATCTTTGTAAGCTAAATATTTTTTATGAAACTAAGCGGCCGAGGTTGGTATATATACTTAAACAGATGAATATTAAGAAAAAACGTTTCTCATTGTTGATCGCTTTTCTTACGATAACCCATGTGATTTTTTCGCAACAAGTAGGATCTAATTCTCCATATGGTAGATATGGTTATGGAGTTCTCTCTAACCCTTCTATTGGTGCTTCAGAGTCTATGGGCGGAATAAGTTATGGATTGCGTAGGAGTCAGCATGTAAATCCCGGCAATCCGGCTTCATACTCAGAGCTGGACTCATTAACTTTTATTTTCGATATGGGTGTCTCCGGACACTTTGCCCGAATGAGTGACGGTGCTAATAATAGAGATTTCTATAATGGTAATCTCGATTACGTTGCTATGCAGTTTCCACTTTTTAAAAATGTGGGAGCCAGTTTAGGGTTGCTTCCATTCTCGAAAGTAGGATACAACTTCGGAACAAGCCGTTCTCTCTCAAATATCCAATATCTCGAGACATACAGAGGAACTGGCGGATTGAGTCAGGTTTATGCAGGCGTTGCATGGGAACCAATCAAGAATGTATCGATAGGGGCTAATATGTCATACCTCTTCGGTAATTTCTCACATAGTAGGGTGAGTACCCCATTTACTAGCAATGCATTAGTAAGTGAGGGCAAGCAATCTTATTCTATACGTGATATAAAATACGATTTAGGGTTTCAGTATCAATATCCAATCGACAAAAATCGTTCTGTGACTTTAGGTGCAGTTTATTCTCCTGAGATTTTAAGTAATGCCGATCTCAACTCGTCGGTAATGAATTATACATCAGATCCATATAACAATCCTAATCTTCCGCCATCTCAAATAATAAAGAATGACACTTTGCAAGGACAAGGGTTCCAGATTCCTCAAACATTTGGATTGGGATTAACTTATCAAACCAATAAATTGTTAATTGGAGTAGATGGTACATACCAGATGTGGGAAAACAGCACATATCCAGCCGAATTAGACGGACTCACAAATGATAACAGATTCAATAATCTTTACAGAATTAATACTGGATTGGAATATGTTTTCGACCGATACAGCCAGAACTTCTTCCATAGAATAAGATTCAGAGGAGGTTTGTCATATTCAAATTCATATTTAAATGTTAGTGTCTCAAATCCCGAGAATAGCCAGCCGCTTGGTATGGGCAGTTTTAAAGAGTATGGTGTGAACTTTGGATTAGGATTGCCATTTCACGATTTAAGAACTGGACACATGTCAATGCTTAATATTGGATTTGGTTATACAAAACAGCAGCCTGATAGCGATTATATGATTGGACAGGACATGTTTAAAGTTACATTAAGTATGAACGTAAACGAATTATGGTTCTTCAAGAGACAGTTTGATTAATGTGATTAAACTTTTCATTTAACATTTTGTCAAAAGTGCAAGAACGGGAAAAATAACGATTAATAGCAACCGATATGAGAAAATTATTATTTACAGGATTTTTAGCTATCGCAATGATAGTTGGCGTAAACGCTCAAAAAGCGGGATATGACCATATAAAAGCTCCTTATGGCCATGGTGAAGACAGCGTTAACTGCAGAGTTAACTTAAGTCTTATGCAAACTGCAGCAAAAGCAGAGTCTTATGAAAGTGCATTAGTTCCCTGGACTTCTGTTTATGAAAACTGCCCCGGCTCAAGTAAGAATATATATATATATGGTCCACGTATCTTCAAATCTCTTTATGAGAAAGAAACTGATGCTGCTAAGAAGAAAGAGTATCTCGAAAAAACAATGGAGATATA
>CAYZHS010000091.1:0-2075 GCA_964478295.1 uncultured Proteiniphilum sp.
AGGGCTATGTGATGTTCGGTCCGTTCGTCTCGACCTCCAACCAGCGCGACCGCCTCTTCGCCAACACGGTGTTCGCCGGAAACGAGATCAAGGCCGTCACGACGGCGATTGACGACGGGACGCGCTTCGGCCTCGGTATCGTCGGCCACGGCGCGACATTCGGCTTCTTCTCCTATGTGAACGACACGTTCGACGCCAACAAGGCGACGACGGACGGCGTCAACGACTCGGGGGCGGTCCTGAGCCGCGGCGTCCTCTCGACGAGCGTCAGCTCGCTGTCCCAGCCGCCGCAGGTCGGCGTCGCGAACTGCACCTTCGTCGGGCCGGCGGCGGACGGCGTCTACGACATCGCCCAGTTCGGCAACCAGAACTCCTATCCGCTGCGCGTCCTCAACTCGGTCTTCATGACGGATGGCGCGGTGGCGCAGCCGATCTACACGGACGATCCGAACCACATCGAGGTGACGGACTGCACGATCAAGAACCTCCTGCCGCAGTTCCAGCCGACGGAGTACTCGGTTGCCACCGGAATAGAGACCGACGCGGTTCCGCTCGAGAAGGTGCCGCAGCTCGGCACGGCGTACGGATCATACCGTCCGACGGTGCGCATGCCCCGCATCCGCACGACGCTCGACATTGCGACGAATAATCCGGCGTTCCCGCATACGGTCCAGTTCCTCCAGACGAGTGGATCCTGGCTGCCATTGGTTCAGTCGAGCGTCTATACCAAACCGACTGTAAACGCCACCAAGGATCCTTTCTGCGATGCGCTCGGCGAGGTGCGTCCGCTCACGGCGATGACGCGCGGCGCGGTGCAGCAGATGACCGCCGCGGCCGAAGACGGATCGGCGCATGTGCTCATCTGCCGCGCGGACCCCGTCCTTTACGGCACCTTCTCGGGCGCGGGCAATGCGCAGATGGTCGTGTCCGGCGTGCAGTCCGTTCCGGTCGTCGCCGAAGCGACGGTTGAGGGCGTGGCGTTCGAGGGATGGTTCGACGAGAACGGCACCAGGCTGGACTATCCGGCGACGCTGCCTGCCTTGGAGCTGGAGGCCGACACGGTGCTGACGGCGCGCTTCACGACGCCGAAGGTGGCGCTGACGTTCGATCTCGGCGCGGCGGGCACGTTCGACGAGACGGGCACGTCGACGTACGTGACGAACCTCTCGGCGGGCGCGGCGTTCCCGACCGTCCCGTCCTACACCGAGGCGGCGGACTGGCATGTCGGCGAGTGGACACCCGCGCTGCCGTCGCTCGTGCCGGTGAGCGCGACGACCTATGTGGCGAAGGCGCTTCCGGCGGCGAGTGGCATTTGCGTCGTGCCGGAGGGCGAAGGCGCCGGACGAACGGACGGCGAGGGCTGGGCGAACGCCGCGGAGGACTTCGAGGCGGCCTATGCCAAGGCGGAGCGGTATCGTCTCGCGCTCTGGATGAAGACGGGCGTCTACACGTTCCGCACGGCGGCGTCGCTTCGCAATGCCGCCATCCTGGGCGGTTTCGCCGGGACGGAGATCTCGGCGGACGAAGCCGATCCCGCGCGGCATCCGACGGTCATCACCGGCGACCTCACGCAGAACAACTACTGGAAGCCGAACGGCGTGGCGCCGGCGGACGGCGAGAAGGTTTCCTGCTACGATTATGCGAACCTGCGGGCGAACCCGCCGAATCCGGAGGGGACGGACAGCTACTGGCAGGCGTCGGCCGACGGAAATGACACGCCGTTCGGCTTTGTCTACGAGGCCGGTGCGAAACTCGGGCCGGTCCTGATCAGGGGCGTGACGATGACGGGTTTCAACAAGTCGGCGATCAGCGTCGGCAATTCGCTTGTCGAGTCGCTCACCCTGGAGCGCTGTCTTTTCACGGCGAACAACCATCAGGGCGGTTCGGACACCTGGCCGGCCATCCTGGTCGGCGGTGCGCCGCTCATCCTGAAGAACAGCACGTTCGACGGCAGCTACTACACGTTCAACTTGCCGGCGGTCGGGACGACGGTTGTGACCAATGTGGCAGAGAACTGCCTTTTCGACGGCAACAACGCGATGTACATAGCCGTCAAGAAGCGCTTCGACGAGGAG
>CAYZHS010000091.1:2085-7588 GCA_964478295.1 uncultured Proteiniphilum sp.
CGCGCCACCACGCACGGCCGCACCTGCCGCCGTGCCCCCTGCGCCCCGCCCGGCCGGCTCTCAGTGCTTCTCCCTCTCCTCCTCCTCGTCCAGCCCGTGGCTCAGGATGAACTGCAGGTCCTCCAAGCCAAGGTTCGAGGCGAACCCCTCGTCCCCAAGCACGTTCGTCACCAACTGCGTCTTCCGGCGCAACTACGGCAGCCGCGGCGAAGGCCCGTGCCTCTACATCTTCTACAGCGGGAACGCGCGATCGACGATCATTGATACGACGTTCGAGGACAACTTGACCGTGGCGGGCAGCTCGTGCGGTCCGCTTCAGCTCCAGGGCAAGCACGGGGCTGAGATTGCCCGCTGCCAATTCGTGGGCAACCGTTTCGAGTGCAGTGCGTTCAGCGGCAGCAAGCATTCGGCAGCGTTCACGATGCATGAGTCGACGGCAACGATCCGCGATTGCTATTTTGGCAAGAACACGTTGTCGGTTCCGAATGTGACGAGTGGCACGGCGTCGTCCGCCTTCTCGTCCGAAGGCGGTACCGCGACCTTCGTCAACTGCACGTTCGACGGGAACGAGGCGATCGCCGGATCCGGCGCGCACGTCGGCACGTTCGCCGCGACCGGCAACCAGGCGGTGACGCTTGTCAACTGCCTGGTGATCGGTTCGACGCTGACGGGGGAGACGGCGAGCGAGTTCGCCTTCACGTCCGGAGCCAATCCGCTGTCGCTCTTCAACACGGTTCTGGCCAACGATGCGCCCGGATACGTGCCGTTCGACCTGTATTCGCAGATCATCCTGGGCCTTGCGACCTGCGCGATCGACGGCTATGACCAGTCTGTGCTCCCGACGACCGCCGACTCGTTCTACTATGACGTCATCGACTCGGCGGGAAGCGACTTCCTTCCGGCGCGGACGGCGAACGGCGTGACGGCCCGCGGCGTTTCGGGCGGTGCGCCGTATGCCCGGACGGGTCGGCTCGTCGCGTGGGGCAGCAATGGTATTGCCTACGTCTATGTCGGCGACAAGGAGCCGGGGACGCCCTGGAAGCGCGGCAACACGACCGGAAACAACGCGCGCGTGCGGCCGGCCGACATGGCCAAGCTTGGACTGGACGATCCGCTGCTCATCCCGGACGCCTTCGGCGCAGCCCGCGGCCCGAAGCGCGTGACGCTCGGTCCGCTCGAAACGCGTCCCGGCCTGATGCTACTGGTGCGATGAGGAGGCGTTTCGTCGGCGTATTGGCGGGGATGGTGCTGGCGGCGACCGCCGCCGGGCGGACGGTGCCGCTGGCGGCGCTGGATGCCGCGCGGGACGCCGGGCAGGTCGTCGTGACGGAGGGGACGGTCTCCGATGTCTGCATCGATGACTTCTGCAAGTGGTTTACGATCCTGATGCTGCAGGACGGCGACTGCAGCCTGCCGGTCTTCCTGCATGTCCGCGAAGTGCCGCGGTCGGTCCGCTTCCTCGGCGCCCGGGTGCGCGTTCGCGGCGTCTACCACGCGATCACGGACGGCGTGCGGCGCTTCTCGGGACCGTATCTCGCCGTGGACCGGTCAGCCGACCTCGAGGTCGTCACGGCTGCTCCGCCGGCATTTTCGGAGCCGGAGCTCGGAAGCGTCTGCGACATGAGTCCGCAAACGATCCACCTGCTTGGCCGTCGGCGCACGTCCGGTCGCGTGAGTGCCGTTTGGGGCAAGGGCGAACTGCTGCTGGTCCGTCGCGGGGCGGAGTCCGTCGCCGTGTCCCTGGCGGCAGGCGTGGTTCCGCCGGTCTGCGGCGAGGACGTGACGGTCGTCGGCTCGCCGGAGACAGACCTCTACCGCGTCATCCTTTCGCGGGCCGAGTGGTGTCCGGCGGAGCGGCAGGAGGTCAGGATGGGAGAGCCGTGCGACGTGGCGGCCGACCGGTTGCTCCTGCTGCAGGAAGGCGAACGCACGGTCAACATGGACTACTACGGGCTGGTCGTGCGCATCCGGGGTGTCGTGCGAAGCCAGGCGATGCCCGGCGTCCTGCCGCTCAGGATGACCGTCGAGAGCGACGGACTGTCCATTCCCGTCGACCTGGGGACGAATCCGGATGCGGCTCGCGGCGTTCCGATCGGATCGGAGGTGGAGGTGACGGGCGTATGGATCGCGGAGAGTCCGGCCTGGTCGCCCTGGCAGCCCTACCCGCATGTCTCCGGCCATGCGGTCGTCATCCGCACGGCGGCGGACCTTCGCGTCCTGAGCCGTCCCTCGTGGTGGACGCCGACGCGGTTTCTCGCGGTAATCGTGCTTCTGCTTGCGGCGATCTGCGCGGTCCTCGTCTGGAACCGCGTCCTGCAGCGGATGGTCGCGCGGCGCGGACGGGCGATCTTCAAGGCACAGGTCGCGGGGCTCACGGCGGATCTGCGCGTCGGCGAGCGGACGCGACTCGCCGTCGAGCTGCACGACGCGCTTTCGCAGAACCTGACGGGCGTCGCCTGCCAGCTTTCTGCGGCGCGGAGCGCCTTTGCGGCGCAGGCGCCGACGGCGGGGCGTCATCTCGACGCGGCCGAGCGGATGCTGTTCTCGAGCCGGCAGGAGCTGCGGCGCTGCCTTTGGGACCTGCGGGGCGACACGCTGGAGGATCCTGATTTCGCCGCGGCGATCCGGCGGACGGTCGAGCCGGTCTGCGGCGGGGCGGAGCTGTCGGTCCGCTTCAACGTGACGCGCGCGCGGCTGAGCGACATGACGGCCCACGCGACGCTCTGCATCGTGCGCGAGCTGGCGGCGAACGCGGTCCGTCACGGCGGGGCGCGGCAGGTCCGCATCGCGGGCGACTTAAGCGGCGGCGTCTTCTCCTTCTCTGTGCGGGACGATGGCCGCGGATTCGATCCGGCGACGGCGCCGGGGTCGGAGGAGGGGCATTTTGGGCTGATGGGCATCCGCGAGCGGGTGCGGCGCCTGGGCGGACGCTTCGAGCTGGAGCGGCTGTCCGGCGGCGGCATGCGCGCGGCCGTGTTCGTCGCGCTCAAGCCGTCTGAAGGCACAGAGGAGGGGAAAAATGTCTGACAGGATCAGGGTTCTCATCGCCGACGACCACGAGCTGGTGCGCATGGGGTTCAAGTCGATGCTGGCCTACGAGGGTGACATAGACGTCGTCGGCGAGGCGGCGGATGGGGCGGAGGCCGTGGAGGTGGCGCAGCGGCTGGAGCCGGACGTCGTGGTGATGGACCTGCTGATGCCGGGGGTCGGCGGCGCGGAGGCGACGCGGCAGATTCGCATAGCGTTGCCTGGGACCAAGGTGCTGATCGTCACCTCGTACGCGAATTCGGCGGACATCCCGCTGGCGGTGAGGAACGGCGCGACGGGCGTGCAGCCGAAGGAGTGTCCGTCGGCGACGCTTCTTGCGGCGTTGCGCACGGTGGCGGCGGGCGGGATGTCCTTCGCGGACGAGGTCGCGCGTCAGCTCGATGAGCAGGAGGAACCGATCCGGCTGACGGACAAGCAGGCGGATGTCCTCGAGTCGCTGACGCGCGGTCTCAACAACACGGACATCGCGCTCATGCTCGGCATCTCTCGCAGCGCCGTCAAGAAGCATCTCGAGGCGATTTTCCGCAAGCTGGGCGTGTCCTGCCGTTCGGAGGCTGTCGCCATCGCCCTCAAGCGCCAGATGCTGAAGGTCTGACAGGGTGGCCAGTTGGCCACCCTTGTTTTTCACAGTGAGAGCCTGTATAATAACGACAAAATGCAAATGGGTTCTTTTCCCGAAGGATAGATCTGATGAAAACGATGAAGTCGATTGTGATGGTTTTCCTTTGCCTTGCGACAACAGGGCTCTTTGCCGCGCCGATCTACCTGAAGGCTGATGCGCCGGACGGCGGCGACGGCACGAGCTGGTCGAACGCGTACACGACAATCGCCGATGCGGTTGCCGCGCTGAACGCGAGCGAGGATGTGCAACCGACGCTCTATGTCGCGAAGGGTGTCTATAAGGTGTCGTCCGCGACGCCGTTCACGGTCGCGAACTTCGTGGTGCGTGGCGGATATCGGGCGTCGGAAGACGGCGACATGACGCGTGACGTCAAGGAGTATCCGACGGTCTTCTTCCAGGGGACGGCGGCACAGCTGGCCGATCGGACGATTGTTCGCAACGTGCCAGATGAAGGGGCGCTGACGGTGACGAAGGTTGATACGATGAAGTTCTTCGTGGACGGCAAGTTCGTTTTCCCGGAGGACGTGGGCGGCTATACGGGCGAGCAGGATGCGTACGTCCAGAACGGCGCCTATGGCGTGGCTGGCCTGCAGCCGTTTGCCGTCGAAGCAGGGTCGGGCGGCGAAATCAGCGGTATCTCCTTCGTCGGCGGCTATCGTCAGCCGCAGTTGAACATCAAGGCCGGAGCGACGGCGATGACGGTTGAGGACTGCGGCTTCTACTTTTCCTATGCGCAGAGCACGGCTCTTGTCGCATCCGCGCCGACAACCATCCGCCGATGCTCTTTCCGTTTCCATGAAATCCCCTACGGCGGCGGCGTCCTGGGGACGAGCGCCGGATGTCTGGTCGAAGACTGCCTGTTCTCGGACAACATCCCCGCGCGCTATTACGGACAGCAGCTGGTCAATCTTTCCGGCACGGGCACGAAGATGAAGAACTGCGTCTTCCGCCGCAATATCGTGCGCTATACCGATGCGACGAACTGCGGTGCCATCGGCGGTGTCTTGCGGGCGAACAGCGGGACCGTGGTCGAGGACACGGCGTTCTCGAACAACTTCATTACGGTGATCGGCACCTACAACCTGACGCTCGTCGAGACGGCGGGCGCGCATCTCTCTCGCTGCGTGTTCAAGGACAACCTGATGCGGGTCAATCCGTGCTCGGGACTGACGTACGCCTTTGCGCAGTCGACCTATGCCGCCTATCACAACTCCTTTGACGGCTGCACGTTCGCGGGAAACCGCATCGAGGGCGTTTTGACGCCGACGGGCGACTTCGCGATGTCGATGATCGCCAACAGCGTTGACTCCTCCAAGCTGGCCGTGGTCAACTGCACGTTCTACTCGAATGCGGTCTCGTCCGTCGATGCGGGTCTGGTGTCCGCGGCGTTTTCGCGCGGTGTGCTGACGCGTGCGGCGTCCACCTCGAAGTCGACTTCGCAGCTCGGCCTTGCGAACTGCACGTTCCTCGGCCCGGCTGTCGCGGGCGTGAAGGAGGTCATCCAGATCGGCGCTTCGCACGGCCAGCCGCTCAACGTCGTCAACTGCATTTTCCAGACAGACGCTGTCGAGCCGGTTGATCCGTTCCGCTTTGACGTGCCGGCGCTCGCCAACATCCAGGACTGTACGATCAAGAACATGCTGGAGGCGTATTATCCGGCGGGGTACGATCTGACGCCGGGGCTGGAGACGGACGAGATCCCCTATGCGGAGGACGGGCTTCTCTGCCGTCCTGCGGCAAAGACGCCAGGCATTCGCACGTCTGCAGACGTCGGTGTGACGGCGGAGGAGATTCCGCGTCCCTACCAGTATCGGCTTGCGTCCGCTGACAGCT
>CAYZHS010000092.1:0-7529 GCA_964478295.1 uncultured Proteiniphilum sp.
AGAATTTGAAGCACCCATATTGGTTAAACTATTGATATCATCCTTCTTTTCTACAATCAACATAGATAGCGAGCCCACCACATTAAAAACTGCAATAAGCAATATAAACGCTAATATAAGAAAAGTAACCCATTTCTCAATCTGAAGCATTCTATAAGATTCTCTTTGCTGTTCATATCTGTCTTCTATTAGAAAGTTATCTCCTAATATACTCTGCAACTGTTTTTTTACCCTCTTTACGGATGCATTTGGCTTAAGCTGTATATTGAGAGCTGTAACTTCGTTATCATAATTTAAAAGTTCTCTTGCCAATGAAATTGGGATGATGGCCATCTGCTCATCATACTGAGGAGAATTAAGACTAAACACACCTCCAACCTGAGCATAGCCAGTTGTAAATGCAGTTGAGGGATTAGCAATATTAACCCTCACGTCTCTTTTTGGTGCGAAAATTTCTATAGGGTTAATAAAACCGGGACGAGCACCTAACGTAATGGCTAGTCCCGCCCCCAGAGTAGCATAGTCTACTACATCCTCGCGCAGCCTAAAAGTTCCGTCAACCATTAACCTGTCCATATCGGTCATAAGGTGAAACTCTTGCGAAACTCCCATCATCAATACCGGAACTTGCTGACCGTCGAATGTAAAAAGTGCATTCTCCTCTAAAGACTCCGAAATCATACTTATCTCCTCTGCACTTAAAGCCTTCTGAAAATCAGGAGTATGGTAATCAAATACTTTGCCCTCTTTTACTGTAATCTTCAAATCAGGATCGAACGCACTAAACATTCCCTCCACTATACCTCCAAAGCCGTTAAAAACAGACAAGACCACCACCATTGCCATTGTTGCAATAGCAATTCCACAAACAGATATAGCAGAAATCACATTTATGGCATTATGCGATTTCTTGGAGAATAGGTACCTGCGTGCTATGAAAAGGGAGATATTCAAAAAAGTAAAATATTATTGATCTTTCAATAGCTTGTCGATATTTTCAATGTAGTCAAGAGAGTCATCAACATGAAAGGTAAGTTCTGGAATAACCCTAAGTTGATTTCTTAGCTTTCTGCCTAAATCATACCTCACGGTCTTCACATTTTCATTGATATTGCTTACCAGTTCTTCTGATTTCTCAGATGGAAATACACTAAGGTATGCATGAGCTATACTCAAATCGGCCGAAACCCTAACATTTGTTACAGAAATTAAAACACCTGGCATCTTTTTCGCTTCAACCAGAAGCAATTCTCCAAGTTCTTTCTGTATTAAACGGTTCACTTTTTGTAGTCTGTTATTATCCATTTCATTTATATCTTTCTGATTAGCGTTAAACCGTCTCTTAAAGGCAATATAACCTTTTCTACCCGATTATCACTCTTCAATTTTTCGTTAAACTCCAATATCCCCTTAGTCTGCCAGTCGTTGCTCTTCACCTGCTCAACCACCTTGCCATGCCAAAGTGTATTATCGGCTATTATAAAACCTCCTTTTTTGGTTTTAGGAAGCACAGTTTCAAAGTTAAGCAAATAATCTCGTTTATCTCCATCAATATAAACCAAATCAAAGTAGTCATTCTCAAATTGCGGAATAATTTCATTGGCATCACCAATATGCAATTTAATTTTTTCTCCCAATGCAGTTTGTTCAAAATTATTGAGAATATAATCCTCCATCTCATCATCTATTTCGATAGTATGAAGAGTGGCACCATCAGCCAGTGCCTCGGCCATGCATAGTGCAGAATAACCGGTAAAAGTGCCTATTTCGAGCACTCTGGCGGGACGAATCATATGCACCAGCATTTTCAAAACCCTGCCTTGAAGATGTCCCGAAATCATATTACCGTGAAGCAGCTTAAGCTGAGCTTCACGGTACATATTTTTTAAGAGTTCAGGCTCTTGGTCTATATGTTCTGTAATATAATCCTCTATCGAACCCATAAAATAGAAACTCAAGCTTTTTACTGAGTATAGTCTGGAAGATTATACTTTTCCTTTGCCTCAATAATTCTCCAGGCATCAACAATTTCAAGATATGTAGTTCCGCCAACTTCACCAAAACTACCACCAAGATAAGCAACCCTATCATTTGGTTCTATCATCTTTTTATCAATTAACCTTCTTAGAGCTTCAGTAAAATATGCTCTCCGACTCTCTTTCGTGTTTCCATCACCTTTGCCCTGCTGAAACTCTGCCCAAATACCATACGATAAAGCAAGCTCACGTGCAAGACGTTTAGTTGTTGCGATAGCGTAAATTGGACTCTTTCCGCGGAATGCAGCCAGTACACGGGCTGTTTTTCCTGTATGGCTATCTGTTACAATAGCTTTTACATTTAGTCTGCCAGATGTTTTTACCGCTTGCTTTGCCAAGAACTCAGTTACCTCTCTGTCGTCTTCAACATTAATTGGAACACGAATATCATTATCGACAAGCTTGGTTAGTTCTGCCTCATAAGCTGTTTTAGCCATTGTTTTAACAGCTTCAACCGGATATTTGCCATAGGCTGTTTCACCACTCAACATCACAGCATCAGTTCTGTAATATATAGCATTTGCAATATCTGTAATCTCAGCCCTTGTAGGTCTTGGATTAACAATCATAGAGTGAAGCATTTGAGTTGCAACAATCACCGGCTTCTTATAGTGAATAGCTTTTTTAATAAGAATACGCTGAATACCTGGTATCTTCTCCTGAGCTACCTCAATTCCAAGATCGCCCCTTGCAATCATAATACCATAAGCATGTTCCAAAATATCATCGGCATTATCAACACCCTCCTGATTCTCAATTTTGGCGATAATCTTAATTGGACTGTTTAATCCATCAAGTATCTCTTGAACAGCTTTAACATCGTCGCCGTTTCTCACAAAAGAGTGGGCAATAAAATCAACATCATGCTTAACAGAGAGCTCAATAAACTTTTTATCTCTTTCTGTTATTGCAGGCAGGTTAATACGTACTCCGGGTATATTAACGCTTTTGCGACTACCTATAACCCCGTCATTCATTACCCTGCAAATCAGATATTCACTGTTTACTTCAATAACATTAAGATCAATTTCTCCATCATCAATAAGAATATCATCTCCCACATTCATCTCATTAGCTATACCCGGATATGAAATGTATATGGTTTCTTTTGAAGAAATACCATCGGGATTACCAATTATCTTTATCTGCTCTCCGGTTTTAAGTTCTATTTCAGATTCAGCAAATGTTGTACGTATTTCGGGACCTTTTGTATCAACCAAAATCGCTATTTCGTCTGATACCTCACGTACATTATTAATAATATTCAAAAATCCTTTTTCATCTAAATGTGCCGAATTAAGTCTCACTACATTCATTCCAGCTTCGTATAATTCCTTAAGGAATGATACTTCACAACGTTTATCCGAAATTGTAGCAACTATTTTTGTATGTTTATGCATTTTACTATTTGATTATTCTATTTACTGTTTTTTTATTTTCCTTATTGTAGTTCCCTACTTTTAATATTGTTTATAAATGTCTTAAAGACAATTTTTTTATGCTTATCTAACGTTTAATTCCTCTATTTGTTTGCATAAATAATCGACTCAATTGCTAGTTTATAAGAATTCAACCCAAAACCTGCTATTACTCCCATGCATACGGCGGTTAGCATCGACTTATGACGAAACTCTTCTCTGGCATATACATTAGAAATATGAACCTCCACAACTGGAGTATTTATCGCCTTAATTGCATCTCTGATGGCTACAGATGTGTGGGTGTAACCCCCTGCATTTAAAATTATGCCATCGAAAGAAAATCCCGACTCCTGTATTTTATCTATTATCTCTCCCTCAATGTTTGATTGAAAATAACCTATTTCAATACCTGGGTAATCTAATTTTAATCTGTTTAAAAACTCAGAGAACGACTCGTCGCCATAAATTGATGGCTCGCGACTTCCCAGAAGATTAAGATTAGGTCCGTTTATTATTTGTATTTGCATATAATTACTGTATTTGTCTATTCAGAGCACTTCAAATAATCTGCAAAGATACTATAATATTTTGGAGATAAATGCAAATTAATAGAGGGTACTACATAACGTAACACCCTCTATCTAATATTAATCTATTAAAAACTACTCTTCAGTATTCTCAATAGCAAAGTTGGCCGCCTGCATTCTCATGTATGAACGATAACGCCATTTAGCATTATCTTCTGCAGCTTTAAACAGCTCGTCTGCTTCTGTCGGGAACGACTTCAGCAACTGTGTATAGCGCACTTCACCCATTAAGAAACTTCTGAATTTATTCCAGTCCGGCTCTTTACTATCAAACTGAAATGGGTTCTGCCCCTCATCTTCCAAACGAGGATCATATCGCCATAACTGCCAGTAGCCACATTCAACAGCCAGTTTCTGTTCTGTTTGCGCCTGTCCCATACCTCTTCTTAAACCATGACTAATACATGGCGAATAGGCAATTACAAGTGAGGGCCCTTTATACGACTCAGCTTCACGCAGTGCTTTTAAAGTTTGTCCCTGATTAGCTCCCATCGCAACTTGTGCCACATAAACATATCCATATGTTGTAGCAATCATACCGAGATCTTTTTTGCGCACTCTCTTACCTGCAGCTGCAAATTTAGCTACTGCTGCTATTGGTGTCGATTTAGAAGACTGGCCGCCTGTATTTGAATACACTTCTGTATCAAGTACCAGAACATTTATATCTTTACCGCTTGCAAGTACATGATCTAAACCTCCAAAACCAATATCATATGCCCATCCATCACCTCCAAATACCCAGATCGATCTCTTGGCAAGATATTTTTCTAATGATAGAATCTCTTTTGCAATAGGATTATCGCTACCCGAAATAGATGATACCAGTTTAGCCGAGATCTCTTTCGATAAATCAGAATCATCTCTGTTGGTAATCCACATATTAAAAAGCTCGTTCTGCTCTTCAGTGAACTCATTAGAAGAAACAGCCTTAGTCATAAGATTCTGCAGTCTGTTTCTCATGCTTTCCTGTGCAATTGCAAATCCGTAGCCAAACTCAGCATTATCTTCAAAAAGTGAATTGGCCCAGGCTGGACCTTTACCCTCTTCGTTCTTGGTATATGGAGTAGCTGGAGCCGATGCACCATAAATAGACGAACAACCGGTTGCATTGGCAATCATCATCCTGTCGCCATAAAGCTGAGTAACCAGCTTCACATATGGAGTTTCACCGCAACCCGAACATGCACCTGAAAATTCAAACAGAGGAGTTGCAAACTGCGAGTTCTTAACATTGAGTTTTGTATCAACAAGACTAGCCTTGCTAGTAACGTTCTCCATCATCCAGTCCCAGTTCTTCTGGTTCTCCAACTGCGATTCTATCGATACCATCTCAAGTGCTTTCTCCCCTTTTCTTCCGGGACAAACATCAACGCAATTACCGCAACCAAGGCAGTCGAGCACGTCAACCTGAATACGGAATCCCATATTGGCAAACTGCTTTCCTTGTGCTTTTAGCAATTCCACATCTCCGGCTACACCCTTCTGCTCATCTTCGTTAAGCACAAAAGGACGAATTGTTGCGTGCGGACAAACATATGCACACTGATTACACTGTATGCAGTTTTCAGGAATCCAAACCGGCACACTTACTGCAACTCCGCGCTTCTCATATTTTGTTGTACCAACATCCCAGGTGCCATCTTCACGACCTTTGAAAGCAGAAACAGGCAAACTATAGCCATTTTGAGCGTTTACCGGACGAACCACATTCTTGATAAACTGTGGAACATCGTCGGTTCTCTCATCAGTAAGCTGTATGCTAGACCACTCTTTAAGTACCTCAACCTGTTCTACATCTCCACCACGGTCAACCGCAGCATAGTTCATTTTTACAATTGCCTCACCCTTTCTTCCATACGATTTAACTATGAACTTTTTCATCTGGTCAACCGCAAGGTCGTATGGTATAACATTTGAAATCTTAAAGAAAGCCGACTGAAGTATAGTATTGGTTCTGTTACCCAGTCCAATTTCATCTGCAATTTTTGTAGCATTTATTATGTACAATTTTATATCGTTATCCGCAAAATACTTCTTCACATGATTGGGCAGATGGTTTGCTACCTCTTCTTTAGGCCATAAAGAATTGAGAAGGAAAGTACCATTCTTTTTGAGTCCCGCCGTTACATCATACAAGTTTAAGTATGCCGGAACATGACAAGCTACAAAGTTTGGTGTATTAACCAGATATGGCGAACGAATTGGATTATCTCCAAAACGAAGGTGAGAGCAGGTAAAACCACCCGACTTCTTAGAGTCGTATGCAAAATATGCCTGCACAAACTTTTCTGTATTATCACCAATAATCTTTATTGAGTTTTTATTTGCTCCTACAGTACCATCAGAGCCCAAACCATAAAATTTAGCCTCATAAGTGGTCTCATCCATTGAAATTTCTTCTTTTAATGGAAGAGATTTAAATGTAACATCATCTACAATACCTATTGTGAAGTCGTTCTTAGGCATCTTCATCGAAAGATTCTCATATACAGAAATAATCTGTGCCGGAGTTGTATCTTTTGACGAAAGACCATATATACCTCCTACAATTTCGGGAGCATTTTCCTTACCATAAAAACTATCCTTAACGTCAAGATACATTGGCTCTCCCGGAGATCCCGGCTCTTTTGTACGATCGAGAACTGCAATACGCTTAACAGTTTTAGGTATTACCGATAAGAAAGCCTCAGCTTTAAACGGACGATAGAGATGAACCGCTACAAGTCCAACCTTCTCTCCATTTCTCCTTAAATGATCAACAGCCTCTCTGATAGTTTCAGTTACCGAGCCCATTGCAATGATAACTCTTTCAGCCTCAGGATCACCGTAGTAGTCAAACAATCCATATTTACGTCCAGTAACTTCGGCCAGCTTACCCAAATATTTCTCAACTATATCGGGAACTGCATCATAAAAAGGATTTGATGCCTCGCGTGCCTGGAAGTAAATATCATCATTTTGTGCGGTACCTCTAACTTCAGGGTTATCAGGATTTAAAGCTCTTTTTCTGAAACCTTCTAGTGCTTCACGGTTTACTAAAGGTGCGAGATCGTCATTTGTAAGCGCTTCAATTTTCTGAATCTCGTGTGATGTTCTGAATCCATCAAAGAAATGCAGAAAAGGAACGCGACTCTCGATAGCTGCCAGGTGAGCAACTGCCGCCATATCCATAACCTCCTGCACCGACCCCGTTGCAAAAAGTGCAAATCCGGTTGGTCTTGCAGCCATAACATCCTGATGGTCGCCAAATATAGATAATGCATGAGAAGCCAGTGCACGTGCCGATACGTGAAATACCCCCGGCAACAGTTCCCCTGCCATTTTATACATATTAGGTAACATCAGCAACAGTCCCTGTGAAGCTGTAAATGTAGTTGTTAGCGCACCAGCCTGTAATGAGCCATGCATCGCTCCGGCGGCTCCTGCCTCTGATTGCATTTCCTGCACTAATACTGGTTGTCCGAAAATGTTTTTTCTTCCGG
>CAYZHS010000093.1:0-7474 GCA_964478295.1 uncultured Proteiniphilum sp.
GTGTCTGTCATTTATCTAAGCGGCCTACCCCTCGGCATCGGGCGAGCAACCCTACCTATCCGATATACATGGCCTTGCAACCCATAATGCGTACGGCATACTGTGTTACCACAGTACCCGGTGGGCTCTTACCCCACCTTTTCACCCTTACCTCGTTTAAAATGAGGCGGTAATTTTCTGTTACGCTAATCTGCCCTCACGAACAGCTTCCCGTTAGGAAATATGGCGCTCTACGTTGCCCGGACTTTCCTCCCTCCCATAAGGGAGAGCGACAAACCGACCTGCTGCAACTGCAAAAGTAATACTAAATTAGCGTTTTAAGTTGATTCTTTAGTTTTTTTTCATTTAATTGGAGATTAGCTAGTATACAAATCCATTAAAAATAATCCGTTATCTTTGAAACCTAAAATTTGAATCATATTTATTATGAATATAAAAGATATGCTATCGGTTCTGGCTTGTTCAGCTTCGGCACTTACGGCACAAACTGGCAATACAAGTCCCAACATCATCCTATTTATGGTAGATGACATGGGATGGCAAGATACCTCTCTACCATTCTGGAAAGAGGCAACAACTCAAAACAATCGTTACAACACCCCTAATATGGAGCGATTGGCCTCCGAAGGGATGATGTTCACTCAGGCTTATGCCTGTCCTGTGAGCTCTCCAACACGTGTAAGTTTAATAACAGGTATGAATGCCGCCCGACACAGGGTAACAAACTGGACGCTTCAAAAAAACATATCTACTGATAGAAATAGTAGTCTGCTGTCATTCCCTGAGTGGAATGTAAACGGTGTTAGCCAGGCACCCGAAATTCCCTTCACATATGAGATAACTGCACTCCCGCAACTCCTCAAAAACAGCGGCTACCACACTATCCATTGCGGCAAAGCTCACTGGGGTGCTATAGATACGCCAGGTGAAAATCCAATTCATCTTGGATTTGAGGTGAATATTGCCGGTCATGCCGGAGGAGGATTGGCCAGTTATCTTGGAGAAGAAAATTATGGCAATAGTACGTACGGTGAATCGCAATCACTTCAAGCAATTCCCGGACTAAAAGATTACTGGGGAACAGATATTTTTGCAACCGAAGCTCTCACACTTGAAGCCATCAAAGCATTGGAAAAAGCCAAACGCTTAGGTCAGCCCTTTTTCCTTTACATGTCGCACTACGCAATTCATATTCCAATAGATAAGGATATTCGCTTTTATCAAAAGTATGTAGACGCCGGCCTATCAAGCAAAGAGGCTGGATATGCATCACTTATTGAGGGAATGGACAAAAGCCTGGGTGATTTAATGGATTGGCTAAGCGATAATGAACTGAACGAAAACACAATAATTATTTTCATGTCAGATAATGGTGCTCTTTCGTCTGAATCCTACTGGCGCGACTTACCACTACATAGTCACAATGCACCTCTCAACAGTGGGAAAGGATCGATGTATGAAGGTGGGATACGAGTACCAATGATTGTCAAATGGGCAGGTAATACACCTCCCGGTTCTCGTAACAACGATTGTCTTATAATCGAAGACTTCTTCCCTACTCTTCTAGATATTGCACAAGTAAATCAACGTGAAACAAAACAGACTGTCGACGGAATAAGTTTTGCTCCACTGTTGAAGGGCGAAAAAATGAATAATAATAATCGCACTCTCTATTGGCATTTTCCTAATCTTTGGGGAAATGATGGGCCGGGAATTGGAACAAATAGTGCGATCCGCAAAGGAGACTGGAAGATGATATATTACTATGATACAGGCAAAAAGGAGTTGTTTAATATTACAGACGACATAGGAGAAACTAACAATTTGAATAATCAAAAACCCGATTTAGTTAATGAGCTTTCAATCGATCTAGGGGAGTTTCTGCGTAGCGTAGATGCTCAGCGCCCTTCTTTCAAAGCAACAGGTAAATTATGCCCATGGCCAGATGAATTTTGAGAAATAACTAGACTGAGTAGTTAGAAAACTTATCCATAAATGGTTGGTAGTATGTTTTCGAAACCGGAATGTCTGGTGTGTTCTCAGCATCTAGTTCTAGTACAATTCCGTTTTTCTCTTTCTTGAGTATCTTCACTCGGTCGAGGTTCACTATGTAGGAGCGATGGCATCTTACCAAAGGGGTATCCTTAGCCAGATTCTCTTCCATCCATTTTAGTGAATTACGAATCATGTAATGCGATTTACTCGACTTGTTCATGTAGTATATCGTAGCATAATTATCGGCAGACTCTATATAAAGAAGATTTTCCAGCATAACTGATATCTTCAAATCGCCCTTCTCATCTGGAAATGCAATTAATGTTTTAGCTGATTTATTTTGAGTGTTCTCTAATTCTATATTTTCCAGGAGTCTGCTCTTTTCTCTCCATGATAGGTAAAGCCATGTAATAGAATATGGAAGAAGCAGCACCAATGAGGTGTTATACAGACTTTGTTCAAAAATATCGCTAACCTCTCTACCACCACCATCTTTTGGAATTAAAACAGAAAAGAGTGTGTAAAAAATTGCCATAGCAATAATTTCACATAATATCCAGATAGTGTAATGCCAGTTAAGCAGACTGTTTTTTTTAGAACTTATTACAAGTATTATCCTGCTGATTACCACAACAAGCATACCGGTAAGTATTATAATACTTGAAAATACAAAATATTTAGTGTCAGATATATTGGGGTACCAACTCCTTGAACCAAATGGTTGAAACAGATTTATAAAAAGAAGTGCAAATATTGCCGTGAAAATAATTATCCTCACATTATTCTTCTTGTTGTACAAATATTCAGGGATTTTATTACCCATCAGATTTAAATTTATGAATGTTGCTCAAACACTACAAATTTAGATTTTTATTAAAGATAAAGCAAAATTTATTCATCCCTGTATAGCAAATTTCACCCCACACTCAGGATTTTATCACATTTCAACATCACTTTTCCCATTAATTTGCAAGCCTTGGGTAAAGCCTTTTAATTTGAACAAAAAACATTGGTTTTATGAATTATAATGAAAGGTATTTAACTCTGTGCAACATCTTTAAACAAGATTCAGATATACATCTGAATGAAACAAATATTGATATCAGATTCATACGTTTTGATAGTATACTAAATGATAGAGAGAATGCTTTACTATCCATGGATAATTATATAAGTGAAAACTCTAGCTTTTTATATCCGGTTTTTGTACCTGGGAAATCAGAAAGAACAAAAAATGATGAGGCAATTGTTTTACTACATGGATTAAATGAAAGAAGCTGGGAAAAATATTTAACTTGGGCAGAATTCTTATGTGTTAATAGTGGTAAGCCGGTTATTCTGTTTCCAATTGCATTTCATATAAACCGTGCTCCTTTGTCATGGTCTAACCCACGCAAAATGATGACACTTTTAAACTTCAGAAAAGAAAAATACTTTGTCGACCGATCAATGAGTTTTGCTAATGTTGCTTTAAGCGACCGTCTTAGTCAAAACCCAGAACGCTTTTATATGTCGGGACGACAAACCTGGGCTGATCTTACTACTCTTTTCGAGATAATTAAAAACGGTAAACATCCAATCTTTAAAGAGGGCACTAAAATAGATATATTTGCATACTCAATTGGTGCATTTTTATCACAGGTTGCACTAATGGCAAATCAAAAGAATCTATTTAACGATACAAGGCTTTTTATGTTTTGCGGAGGCAGTATTTTTAGTTCGATGCAGGGTACCTCAAGAAGCATTATGGACAAACAGGCTTTCCAGACAATAAAGGACTATTACATAAATAAGTTTGGTAAAGAAACTTTTGCTAATTCTGTGAAATGGATACGCGACAATGCATTTAATGCATTTAATAGTATGATATCGCCTGAAAACTTCAAAACTCAACGCGAAGCAGCGTTCTCTCATTTGAGTAAACAGATAAAGGGAATAACACTGTTGAAAGATGAAGTGATACCTCACAGTGGTGTTTTAGATGCAATTGGCAGTAGAAATGCAGAATCTATAATTAGCCTAATCGATTTCGATTTTCAATATACTCATGAGAACCCTTTCCCCATCAATACAAGTGACACAAATTCTCTCAACAAAGCCTTTAAAACTTTATTCTCAGAAGCTCTGGATTTTTTCACAACCCCATAATACCATGTAATTATGTTTTAACCCACATTAATTGATTTAATTTTATAAATTTGCAAATTCACAGATTTCCTTAATTTATTTAGCATTTATAAACCTAAGTACTATTTTTGTACTCAAATAGGTTATTTCAAATAGTTATAGAAATATTAAAATATTAGGAAAATAAAAATCTTATGAAACATATTTTTGTGAATTCTGCAACATTATTGGGAGTTGGCTCCATGGCTCTGCTGGCTGCATGTCAAACTCAGCCGAAAGAACAGCAACGCCCCAATATTATCTTTATTATGAGTGACGACCATGCTTATCAGGCAATTAGTGCTTATGGGCTTGGTTTAAATGAAACGCCCAATATCGACCGATTGGCAAATGAGGGTGCAATGTTTACCAGGTCTACAGTAACTAATTCTATTAGTGCTCCAAGCAGGGCTGTACTATTAACAGGTAAACATAGTTTTGTAAACGGTAAGGTTGATAATCTTCAACCGTTTAACTGGGATCAGCCAAACTTCCCAAAACTAATGCAGGCAAACGGATATCAGACTGCAATGATTGGAAAGATTCATCTCGATGGTATACCTCAGGGTTTCGATTATTCAATGGTACTACCTGGACAAGGCGAGTATTATAATCCCGACTTCTTTATAGATGGCGAAAGAGTTAGAAAAGAGGGTTATTGTACTGAGATTATTACTGAAGAGACTCTCGACTGGTTAAAAAACAAGCGCGATCCTAATAAGCCTTTTGCTGTTTTATATCACCAGAAAGCTCCTCATCGCAACTGGCTTCCCGCTCCTAAATATTTGAATCTGTACGATGATGTAACTTTTGAACTTCCGGAAACTTTCTTTGATGATTATGAAGGTAGAGGAAGAGCAGCTAAAGAACAGGAGATGCAGGTTCATGGTCATGCCAGATGGGGTCATGATTTTAAATTTATAGTAGATCCAAATGGAGATAGTACAGGTTTCCATAATCAGCTTAAAAGAATGACTCCTCAGCAGAGGGAAGACTGGCTGGCTGCATACACTCCCGAAAATGAGGAGTTTAAAGCAAAATACAAAGATATGACCGAAGAGGAGATTGCTCTTTGGAAATATAATCGTTATATAAAAGATTACCTACGAACAATAAAGTCGGTTGATGATGGGGTTGGTGAACTTCTTGACTATTTAGAAGAATCGGGCCTTGCCGAAAACACAATTGTAGTTTATACTTCCGATCAAGGTTTTTATCTTGGCGAGCATGGTTGGTTCGACAAGCGCTTTATGTATGAAGAGTCGTTCAGAACTCCTATCCTGATGCGATATCCAAAAGAGATTAAAGCAGGTATTGTCATAGACAAATTGGTTCAGAACCTCGATTTTGCACCTACTTTTCTCGACTATGCAGGAATAGAAGCACCTGAAGAAATGCAAGGTGAATCGTTTCGTAAACTTGTGGCAGGTAAAACTGATAAATGGCGCGACTTCGCATACTATACCTACTATGAGTATCCTGCAGAGCATATGGTTAAACGCCACTATGGAGTTACTACTGATAGATATAAGCTTATGCATTTCTACTATGATATTGATGAGTGGGAGTTATACGACCTGAAAACTGATCCAAAAGAGATGACAAATCAGTATAACAACCCCGAATATGCGGAAGTTAGAGAAATGATGCATAAAAAACTAGAAGAAACCCGTGAATATTATGGTGATAGCGATGAGCTTAACCAAAGTTATCTTCAGAAGTTTCTCGATCATCTAGAAGGGAGATAATTAAACTTACAACCCTTTATGTTTACAGTTATAGCTTTTATGTTAATAGGAGGTATACTCGGCTATCTTTTCAGAAAAAGGGAGTCGGGATATATCTCCAGAGCTATAATCCTGTTAATATGTCTGCTTCTACTACTTCTGGGTGTTGAAGTAGGCAAAAACCCTGAGATTATTGATGGCATAGCCACTATTGGTGTTGAGGCACTATTAATTACTGTTGCTGCTGTTTTAGGTAGTGCAGCTATGTCACTATTATTGTGGAAATATATTAAAAGGAGAAAAAAGTAAGCTTATGAAAATTAGCATTACCATTGTCTCCTTTTTTATTTTTGGAGTTACACTGGGATATTTAGACTTTATCCCTACAGAAATATTCAACAGCAAACTTAGTTTCTATGTACTTTGCGCTCTTATGTTTTGTGTTGGATTAAGTATAGGCAGCGACTCAAAGACACTTAAAAGTTTTAGAAGAATTAATCCTGTCTACTATCTTTTACCTTTATCTACAATTATTGGCACACTTGGCGGTTGTGCATTGATTTCGCTTATACTTCCAGAACGCACAATTGCCGAAACTATGGCCGTGGGAAGTGGATTTGGATACTATTCATTATCAAGTATTTTTATTACCGAGTATAAAGGGGCAGAACTTGGAACTATTGCTTTATTATCTAATATTATTCGTGAAGTTATTGCACTCTTATTTGCTCCATTTCTTGTTAAGTATTTTGGCAAACTTGCTCCCATTGCAGTGGGTGGGGCAACAACTATGGATACTACCCTTCCGGTGATACTTAAATTCTCGGGAAAGGAATTTCTGGTAGTTTCACTATTCAGCGGCTTTGTACTCGACCTGAGTGTTCCATTTCTGGTTACTTTCTTCTGTACTATTTAAAATAACCTCTTTGTCTTTTTATAAGAAGTTAAGTTCTAATCTATTGGCACCTCAATTGTTTTATATCGTTTATATATCACCGCAATTAAAGTTCCAAAAAGAACTGCCATAACAACAAGGACATGACTAGATAGACCTATTACATTAAATGATAATTTTATAAGCGTAGTTGATACTACGAACGCAGAGTTACGCATAACTTTGGGAAAATTATCTGTTATAGCAAAAGAAAACAATAATACCATTACATCACTTAAAATAAGCAACGTAAAAAAGGATGAGAAAAACTCTTTAGAAACAGGCTTTGTATTTTGTAGGAAATTGATTATAGAATGGTTATTTACAATCCAATCATAAAAATTAACAATTACCAAAAGAATAAAAGCAATTCCTACTATTAAAGCAAGCAACTGTTTAGCAAACAGATATTTCTTTTTCTTTTCTGGCAATTTAATCAACACTCCTGCGGTATTATTATTTATTCTAATAGCTTTCTGATTTTGTTTATAGAAAATAAATATCAAGAAAAACAAGATTAAGATTGTAACTATACTGTAAACAAACTCTGGGTTTCTGTTTGTATGCAAATCTGATGATAAGCTTAAGTTCGATATTTCATCAAACATATCACGTATAGTTATCAGAGTGATTATCTCAAACTGCTTGCCTA
>CAYZHS010000094.1:0-829 GCA_964478295.1 uncultured Proteiniphilum sp.
TTTTATAAATCCTTCCAATGATTACATTAATCTGCTCCACCGGATGCATCAAATTCACATCTAACTGTTTCATATATATTATTTTATAAAAATCAAGTCCCAAATCTATTTAGTAAAAACGTTTCCGCCTCTACGCTCCATAAGCCATTATGCTTATAACATATTTCTGCCAGCTCCTTAAACATCTCATCATTTTCACCAAGTCTTTCAAACTCTGTTATAGGAGTCAAAGGCATATCAATATGCGTATATATAAGTTTTTTACCTCCCGGAATATTTGGAAGATTATTAGTTGCTTCTGCAACAGCATTAAGTCCTCCTATATGAGTAATCAAACCAGCCGGATCAAGACCTTTACTCATTATATCAAGCGCCTCAACCATATCATTATTGTTACCCCCACTTGTACCAACTATATGGGTATATGCGTAATGCACATTATAAAAATTAAACAATGCACTAAAGTTTGTATCGCCTGGTCCTGCAAAAAAATTGAGGCATCCATCAAAACCAAGTATTGCATCACCCTGTTCAACAACAGCCTTAACAGGTGCAAATACAAATACATCATCATAACCTTCGCCGCCGGTTATTTCTCTTAATAACTCCACAGGACTATCAACATTACCAGTATTTATATATTGTAATTCAATTCCACGAGAAGATGCAAAATCTGCAGTATAAATCGATGCAGCTCTGTCGAGTCTCACCTGATCAACATCTGTTACAACTAAGAGTGAAGGTCTACGATCCTCTCTGTGAAGCACATAATTTATAGCAGCCAGACCCATCGGTCCCACCCCCGCTAAGATAGCCATTTTTCCATTAT
>CAYZHS010000094.1:839-7363 GCA_964478295.1 uncultured Proteiniphilum sp.
ACAATCTCCATCTTATGCTCATAACTACCAGGAGTAGTGTGATAATTAGCATGCATAGCACCAATAACACACGAAAGAGGTTCGGCAAGTGATGCAGGATAATACCCTTCACCCTCATATTTCAGCAAACAATCCTTCTCCATTACCTCGTTTGGAATCACAATATATGTTGCATCACCACCAATATATTTATAGCTATATCCGGGTGCACTTAGAATACCAACAGGTCCCTCTTTATAATAAAGCGCAGGTTGAATTGAGAATTTATCTCCTGCTTTAAACTTATGAGCCCATTCAGAGCCAACTTCGATTAACTCACCAGCAAATTCGTGACCAATTATTATTGGGTTTTCAGAAACGTCGTCGGGTATACGCTTATGTTCCGACCCTTGAGATGAAGCCTTGTAAGAAGACATACAAAGAGAGTCTGAAACTACTTTAGCCAATATCTCATTATCTTTTATTTTTGGCAATTCAAACTCTTCTAATCTAAGATCTTTCTTACCATACAATCTAACTGCCTTTGTCTTCATAATATTATTTTTAATTTTAACTATTCTAATTCAACATCACTTGTCCACCGGTAATTGGGAGAGCCTGACCGGTTTCACCATTTTGCTCCATTAGATATAAAACGCCTTTTGTCACATCCGAGGGAGTGCATCCTTTACGCATTGGAACTTTTGAAAGATAATAATCTCTGACCTCTTCAATAGATTTAGCACCTGGCACCTTACCTGCTTTTAGATATTGAACAAATAGTCCATTCTCCTCATCGCTCCACAAGGGACCATCATAAAAATTGCCGGGACAAACCGAATTCACCTTTATTCTATATGGTGCAAGTTCCAATGCAAATGATTGTGTTAAACCAATTCCTCCAAACTTTCCACCCGCATAAGCAAAATTTGCTTTACTGCCTTCCAGTCCCGACTTCGAATTAATCTGAATAATATCTGCGAAGTAGTTGGCCGGTCCATACTTAGTTTGCAGCTTCATCACCCTGCTAACCACTTTAGTACAATAAAAATATGCACTATAATTTATTTTTGTTACTAAATCGAAGTTATCGGGAGTCATATCTTCAAGTCCACCAGCTCTTAAAACACCAGCATTACTTATAAAGCAATCTACTCCTCCAAATTTACAAACAGTTTCAAATACCAATTTTTTTATTTCTTCTATATCAGAGACATCTGTTTTCACAAATATTGCCTGATTGCTCTTGGAAATATTATTAAACCTGACAGCTGTTTCATTGCCCTTAAATACATTAAGGTCGGCTATTACAATATTTGCACCCTCTTTTATTAAACACTCACCAATACCTTCTCCAAAACCCTGTGCTGCTCCTGTAATTACAATTATCCTATTTTCGGCGCGACCAGTTGAGTTTCCTGCTCCAACACTTCTCCTATAGTTTTCCACCTCCCAGTTATCTATAAAACTAATTTGTTTATCTGTCATATGATGAGGTCCACCAAACGATTTAGACAAAAAAGCTACACTCATAGCATCTTCAAAAACATCAAGAATGGTATCACACTGATTTGCATTATCACCTATTGCTATCAGTCCAATTCCTTTAACCAGCATCACTTTTGGGGGATAACCATATTTCTGTTCAAAAGCAACAATCTTCTGTTCTGCTTCTGCTAAAAGCTCCTTATCGCTATTCAGGAATAAATAGTTGGACTTACAGTATACTATAGCATCTGGTGTAAAAGGTTTAGATATATCTTTCTGATTTTCTACACTATCACTAAACTGTTTTATGAAGCTGCTATTTCGAATCCTTAAAGTTTTCAATTCTTTTTCCGACAACATCATCCTTAAGGCAGGAAGTAACTCAAGAACCGAATCATTCACTTTAAGCACCTCTTTTTTTATTGGCTCAACAACTCTTCTCTCAAGTTTTTCTAAAATATCGCTGTAACACTCCTGAATCTCATATATAGTGTTGGCAGCAACAAAAACACCATGATTTTGAAGCCATATTACCTTTGGTTCTTCTTTATATTTTTGCCTGTACTCCTCAATTTTATCATTCACTTTTTTAAAGAGCACATATCCCGGGTCGGTATACTCCACAAAAATATTCTTCTCTCCAAATATCGTCAATAAATCCTCTTCAGCATTATTAGCACACATCAAGCCATTAACCAGCGTTGGGTGCAGATGAACCACGTAAGCAAGATTTATAGCATTGTGCATCGAAGTTTCAACAGAAGGACGCCTCCCTTTAGAGAGAGTAGCCACCTCCAGATCACTCTTTACCTGCTCTTCACGCTCAGTTTCATCACTACTGTATACTTTTTGTGCCATTTGGTTAAGTTTTAATCTGTCAAGCAACGCAAACCCATCTTCAGATATGGTTGCTAGTGAAGCGCCACTCGCTTTAACCCAAATATAATTGCTGTTTTTGTAAGATGTGTTTCCACCACCGGCAATCACAAATCTCTTATCACCTCCATACAGTTGCGAAATCTTTATCAGATCATCTATCTCTTTCATACACATTCTATTAATGCCTCACCCAATTCAATAAAATCTTTACGTTTTGTTCTGTCGGCAAAGCCACTGCTATCAACGTAACCCTCTAAACCTTGCGAAACCAAATGCTGATGAGCCGCTAAAACAGATGCACCATGATAGTTAATCTGTTTAAGACGATTTGTAAGCGGTGTTTTGTTTCTGGCAAAAAGCTCAATTGGCTCCATTAGAGGTGTATTATGCTCACTACCAAATGTAACTATAAACCCTTTATCGTGGAGATAACCGGCATACTTCTCAAGCAACACAACATCGTTACGCGTAGTTATAAATTCAACAGAATGAAATCCACGTTGAGTAAGCTCTTCAGCCACACGTTCAATATCATTCTCAAAATCGGTGTATTCACCCTTTTCATTATCTGCAAGAAATGGGTACGTAGGAACTCCTCCTGCTGCAATAATTATTTCAAATACATTCTGCACAGGCAAAAAAACATCTGACTTTTCAGGAACAAATGCTGCTCCACCTGATTTAAGAAGATTGTTGCGTATTTCATTTTCAATACCAGCGATATCAGTCACGTTAGATTTCAAAGTTTTATCAGCAAATATACTCTCCAACACTTCTTTTATTTTCACTTCATCGTTGTTGCAAAACTCAAAAACCTTCACCCTAAGCGCCCTTGCAAGATGTCGCTCTCGAATAGTGCCTTTAGCCAGAACCTCTTTAATCCACTTAATATCCAACTCAAAGCCAATTTTTTTTTCATTCAGATAGTCGTTAAGCTTAATACACATTTTCTCAACCTGCTTATTAGATTCAGTTATAACGGCAGATAGTTGTGATGCAAAAGACTCGGGAAGATTAAACGGGTAAGCAAACCCTTTTCCGCTTAAATATGTACGTCCCGGATTAACAGTATCATTAACCCTCAATCCTGCAATTTGATCCTCTTGGTTTAGACAAATAAATTCAATGCCAAAAAGCGGGAAAAGTTTTCTGGTTTCGCATCCTTTTTTCCACTCCGCAAATCCTGCAGTAGTATAGAAATCGTTTATACCAACCACCTTCACTTTTTCGGCAACCGCTCTGTCAAGTGCCTCACCTATATTATCAAAAGCACTAAAAGAATATGGTGTGTGCAGGTGGCAATTTATATTCAACATACCTATTTAAAACTAATTAAATAAAAATCTAAATCCCTTTCTTGGCCCTATTGGCTAGTTCTCCGTTAGTAAAGTTCTGACCGGGAACATAGTCCTTTAGCGGCACTATCCGCTCATGTATCATATCTAAAAACCAACTGGGTTGAGGAAAGAAATGCTCTTCAAGCTCATGAGCTGGTGTAATCCAGTTGCGTGAACCTAAAACTGATACAGGAGCATCAAGATAATCAAATGCAAGCTGACCAATATTTGTTGCCATATCATTAAGAAAAGAACCTCTTGCTGTGGCATCTCCGGCAACAATAATCTTTCCGGTTTTCTTTACAGATTCAACTACTTTATCATAATTAAAAGGAACTAACGAGCGGGCATCAATAACTTCTGCGCTAATTCCATAATGTTCTTCAAGCAATTCGGCTGCTTTAAGTGCATTGTATAGTGTATACCCTATTGTCAGGAAAGTAATATCTTTTCCTTCTCTTTTCAGATCGGGCTCGCCCAACTCAATCTCATAATAATCTGTCGGTACACCACCTTTATGAAACTGTTCCCCAATATCATAAATGCGCTGACTCTCAAAAAATACAACAGGATCTGTGCCTTGCAATGCTCTGTTCATCAACCCTTTTGCATCGTACGGAGTAACTGGGAAACAGACATTAATTCCCGGTATATGTGCAACTAGCGAAGTTAAGTCTTGCGAATGTTGCGCTCCATACTTCGAACCTACTGATACCCTAACTACCACTGGCATCTTAAGAACATTTCCACTCATTGCTTGCCATTTTGGAAGCTGATTGAAAATCTCGTCTCCGGCACGACCTATAAAATCGCAATACATAATTTCCGGAACAACTCTACCGCCACACATTGCATAACCTATAGCAGTGCCTACAATTGCCGCTTCTGAAATGGGCGAATTAAACAGTCTATTGTAGGGCAAAGATTCTGTCAAACCATTATATACGCCAAAAGCACCTCCCCAATCACGACACTCTTCACCATAAGCAATAAGCGATGCATCTTTGTAAAAACGATCGATGATAGCCTCAAAAATTGCGTCGCGCAATTGAAACTGTCTCATCCTACTGTAAGGTTTACCATCTGCATCAAATGCAAAACGCTCTTTACCTGCAATCCTTTTTACTCTAGGATTATCCTCTAATGGCATCAGAACTTCCGGCTCTTTGTCAGATAGAGTATCTGCAGAACCATTAGAAAACATCATATCTCCAATAACTTCAGCACTTTCCATTAATGGTGATATTTCGGTATCTATAGCTTTAAGAAACATCTCATTTATAAGACCTTTAACATCATTCCAGATTGAGTCGAGGTCTTCTTGCTTTACAACTTCAGCATCAATCAATTCATTGCCAAAAGAGAATATACAATCTTGAGACTCCCATGCTTCAACCTCTTCTTTAGTCCGATATGACGAAGCGTCGGAGGGTGAATGACCACTATATCTATATGTAAGCACATCAAGAAGTACTGGTCCTTTTTTTTCTTCAATAACCTTACGTTTACGTTTATATGCATCAATTACAGCAAGTGGATTATAACCATCTACACGCTCTGCATGCATCTGTTCGGGATTAACACCTGCACCTATACGAGCAGCTATATCATAACCCATAGTTTCTCCACAAGTCTGACCACCCATTCCGTATTGGTTATTCATAATGTTAATAATAACTGGCAGCCCCCCCTGCATATCACCTTCCCATAAATCTCTGAACTGATCCATTGCTGCAAATGAAATACCCTCCCATACCGGTCCACATGCCATAGAAGCATCTCCAATATTTGCAACAACAAGTCCAGGCTTTCTGTTCACCTTCTTATACAAGGCTGCACCAACTGCAATATCGCCTGAGCCACCGACGATGGCGTTGTTAGGATATACTCCGAAAGGAGTAAAGAAAGCATGCATCGATCCTCCCAATCCTTTATTAAAACCTGTTTTACGGGCAAATATTTCGGCAAGTGTACCATACACAAGAAATCTTCTTGCAAGCTCTTTTACAGAGCCATCAAAATCTTTCTTTACTATCTTGTAGATAGCCCCATCAAAGAAGTTCTTCATAATAGTGATGAGCTGTTGTTCTCCCAACTTATGTATAGCCGACATACCTTTTGCCAGTATTTCACCATGCGAACGGTGACTGCCAAATATAAAATCATCTACAGAAAGAGTCCATGCCATGCCAACTGCGGCCGACTCCTGCCCTATTGACAGATGTGCAGGCCCGGGATGATTATAAGGGGTGCCATTGTATTCACCTTTAATTTTAATTAGGTTAAGCATGGTCTCAAATTCACGGATAAGTACCATATCATGGTAAATAAACATCAACTCATCATCCGTAAAGTTATCCTTTTCATCCTTTACAGTTTTCTGATATTGATTTACTGGTATAGGTTCAAACTCTACGAATCCTGGTTTTCTAACCTCTTTAGGATCGATAAATTGTACTTTTGGCATCTCTGAGTGTTATTTAAAACTAAAGACAACTTCTTTTATTATTTCGCTTACAGTTGGATGCGGAAATATCACTTCCTGCATCTCTTTAAGAGTCATCTCCTGCTCAATTGCCATTGCAGCTCCAAAAATTATTTCACTGCTTGGGTTACCCAACATATGAACACCAATTACCTCTCCATATTTATCACCTACCAATACCTTGCATATACCAGTACCACCTTCGTTTTCTGCAACAAAGCGACCAGCATACGCCATAGACAGTTTAGCAACCTTGTAAGTTATATTTTTTTCTTTGGCCGACTCTTCAGTTTCGCCTACTCCGGCCACTTCCGGGTTAGTGTAAACAACTCCTGGAATTGCATTGTATCGCATAA